>JAVWBH010000108.1:0-9011 GCA_036649595.1 Bacteroidales bacterium | reverse complement strand
CATCAATGGAATCGGGGTATTTAACCAGATCGGCACATCCGGTAAAAATATCTCCCGCCAATAACCTCTGGTAGCCGCTAATAAGGTAAGAACCAATGTACAGCTGGCTAATACCAGACAAACAGACACATTCCCCGACAAGTTTACTCCGCCCGGAAAAACAACCGTTAAACCCAGCAGATTAATTGTCAGAATAAAGAAAAATAAAGTCAGCAAATACGGTGTATATTCACGGGCATACCTACCAAGACACGGCCGAATCACCTCATTTACCAACATTTCAATCAACATCTCTAATGCTCCGAAAAAACGGCGGGGCATCTGCAGCGGATATCGTTTATAAAATAACGACAAGCTCAACATCAAGAAAAATAAAATTGCTCCGGCAACAAAAAGCGCCGCGGCATTTCTAGTGAAGGAGAGATCCATCGGGCGTACAACGGTACCATCTGCCCGCTTCAGCATCACCTTACCGGCATAATCACCTTCCGTCGCTATAAAATATCCTTTATAAGTCTGACCGTCCGCCAGATGTGACGACAGAAACAAGTCCCATCTCTTATCTGTCGGATTTCTTACAATCACCGGCAAAGGCAACGTAAGGGGCTTCACCGGTATGCCGACAAGCGGCCAAAAATAGCTATCGCCGGTATGCTCTTCTATCAGTTCAAGCGGATCTACTTTTTTTTCTTCCTGCTCCAGTATCCGACTCTCCTCTTTATGCCCCGGCCGGGATGCCCAACCATAAAAACATAACAACATAAAAAGTGTCAGAATCAATCCTTTTTTCATACAGCTTCTTTTTTCAAACTACGTGCAAAACGCAGAAATACCCCTGTATCTACAATGAGGGTTACCAAAAACAAAGCCCCCACTGTAACACAGCATTCCACAACCATCTCCGGATAAAAAACAGAGAGCCCTAACAGCAGTGCGATCGACAATACAAATTTGAGTACCTTCCCTATTGTAAAATAGGAAAAAAAATTCACGGGCCGCAGACGTCTGCATCCCTCCAGCAATAACGAAAAAAGCAATGTTATCACTGAAAAGAACAGTAAAATCCACCAAAAAGCTTCATATACCGGTCCGTCCGAAAAGGCGAACAGTATTAGCCAATTTACCAGCGCTACCAGTAAGATCGGCACTTCGTAGAATTTCCAGATACTCATAATTTCGTCAATCTATACAAACCTGAATTTCATCATCGGCAACTTCGGCAAACCCCGAATCGATCGGCATATGCTTCTCCTCGCCATCGCGCTGATATACAATATCCCCTTTCCGCAATGCGGCAATCAGGGGTGCATGTCCCTCCAGAATCGTAAATGGCCCGTTTTCACCCGGCAAACCCACCATGCCGGCATCCGTATCCAATATCATCCCCGAGGGGGAAATCACTTTTAATCGTAACGGTTCCATATTTTTATTTATTCGGGGGTTTCAGCCATAAGCTGACGCCCCTTGTCCATTGCATCTTCAATGGTACCAACATTAAAAAAAGCCTGTTCCGGATAATTATCCAGATCTCCGTTAAGAATCATTTTAAAACCTTTTACGGTATCCGATACCGGAACCATTACCCCTTTTACGCCGGTATATTGCTCGGCTACGTGGAAGGGTTGCGACAAAAACCGTTGCACTTTACGTGCCCGATTTACAACCAAACGATCCTCTTCCGACAATTCGTCCATCCCCAGAATGGCAATAATATCCTGTAACTCTTTATAACGCTGCAACAAAGCCTTGACATCCAGCGCTACCTGATAATGTTCCTGCCCCACGATACGCGGATCCAGAATACGGGATGTTGATTCGAGCGGGTCGACGGCAGGATAAATACCCAGACTCGCTATTTTTCGGCTTAATACCGTTGTTGCATCCAAAAAACTGAATGTCGTTGCCGGAGCAGGGTCTGTCAGGTCATCGGCAGGCACGTAAACCGCCTGTACCGAAGTGATCGCGCCCGTTTTCGTAGAGGTAATCCGCTCTTGAAGCATCCCCATTTCGGAAGCCAGCGTAGGCTGATAGCCTACCGCAGAAGGCATACGTCCGAGCAATGCGGATATCTCGGAACCGGCCTGAATAAACCGGAATATATTATCCATAAAAAACAACACATCACCGCCGGCTTGATTATTATCGCGAAAACTTTCTGCTTCGGTGAGTCCTGAAAACGCCACCCGCGCACGTGCTCCCGGTGGTTCGTTCATCTGCCCGAAAACCAGGGTTGCCTGCGATTTCTGCAGTTCATCCGGATGGATTAAAGACAAATCCCACTCTCCGTTCTTCATCTTCTCATAAAACTCTTTTCCGTAATGAATCACTCCCGATTCTATCATTTCCCGTAACAAGTCATTCCCTTCGCGGGTACGTTCGCCGACGCCGGCAAAAACGGAGTAGCCGCCATGCCCTTTTGCCACATTATGGATCAGTTCCATAATCAATACGGTCTTACCGACACCCGCCCCTCCGAAAAGGCCGATCTTGCCGCCGCGTACATACGGCTCAAGCAGATCTATCACCTTGATTCCTGTTACCAATACCTCTTGCGAAACAGATAATTCATCGAAAGCCGGAGGCAGACGGTGAATCGGCATACTGCCTTTCTTATCCAATGCCCATAACCCATCGATCGCATCGCCCGTCACATTTAGCAAACGTCCTTTTACCTGGCCTCCTACCGGCATTTCGATCGGATGTCCCAAATTAACCACTTGCATTCCCCGGCTTAATCCGTCTGTCGAATCCATCGAGATACAGCGCACCGTATCCTCTCCCAAATGCTGTTCGATCTCTATGATGAGGTCAGAAGCATCTTTACGGGGAATACTTAATGCCCCGTAAATAGGAGGCAGATTAACGGGACCATTATCCCGTTCGAAACTAACATCGATGACGGGACCTATAACCTGTATGATAGTACCTGTTTGATTCATAAAAGATAATTCACTTCTTTTAGCGTTAAAACAACGCCTTTGAAATAAGGTTTAAAGAATTCCCTGTTTTATATAAAAAGAAAGGTCGAATAGAGCAATATAAGGGAGAAAAAGAGGAGTTGAAGTAAAAAAATGGTGGACGCGATCCGTGTACGTTGTTGTATTTTACCTCCGACATAATAAGACTGAAACAAAAAAGAAAGGGCAAACCAAGCGAGGTAATTGCGTCCGGGAACCCGGGGCGTATTCCAGTTCCACATCTCAAGCAAAGGAGCCGTACGCTCTAATACCACATCGAATAGGATCATTAAAATGGAAGCTGCTATGATGCGGAAAAACGTGTCGATATAATGCGTCTCGCTGAATCCCAGAAGGGTACTGATCCGGTGTGCCAATCCCGCACTCCCCAGTACGACCAATATCCAGTTTACCCCGATCATCAGAGGC
This sequence comes from Bacteroidales bacterium, assembly GCA_036649595.1. Taxonomy (GTDB): domain Bacteria; phylum Bacteroidota; class Bacteroidia; order Bacteroidales; family JAUNSR01; genus JAUNSR01. The sequence goes on along the minus strand of JAVWBH010000108.1, from coordinate 5,625 downwards.
GTGTTAAACAATTGTATACCCAGACCGCCGCCATATTGATAGGATCCGAAAATCAATCCGGTATTTACACCGGCCATTTCGATCAGGAAGGAAACAAAATAAACTACGCTTATAAATACTAAAAAATGGGTCACCTTTCGTTTCCGGTTGGCTGTCAGCTCATAATACAAGATAATACCCAGACAAAACAACAATGCAAAAGGTATCAGCGTCACAAATAAAGGATAGGAAAACGGCAACATGAAACCCAAAGCCCCCACCAGATAAAAGCGCATCAGAAAAAGGCGGATTCCTTTTTCCGATGGTACATGTATCCGGCTCATGAGACGTGGATAAATCATATTCTTCAAACTTTTGTTTATTTAGGAACAAATATCAGTCTCTTTTGTTTTGATAAACTTTTACTAAAAAACAGCTTCAATAAGATATATTCGTAAAAATAAAACATCTGTTTAGTATCCATATGATCAAATATTGGGAAATATGGCGTAAATTTGCAGGGTTCTTTCAAAAAGAAATTATTCATTCATTATTATATCCTAAAAATTATCGAAATGGGAAAAGTTTTGATTATTGGTGCCGGGGGTGTGGGAACTGTGGTGGCTCACAAGGTTGCTCAGAATCCGGATGTTTTTACTGAAATTGTATTGGCTAGCCGTACGAAATCAAAGTGCGATGCTATTGCTGAAGCAATCGGTGGCAACCGTATCACGACTGCACAAGTAGATGCGGATAACGTGCAGGAGCTGACTGACCTGTTGAATGCTCACAAACCGGATATCGTTATCAATGTTGCTCTTCCGTACCAGGACCTGACTATTATGGATGCTTGTCTTGCAGCAGGTGTCAATTATCTGGATACAGCAAACTACGAACCGCTTGAAGAAGCTAAATTCGAATACAAATGGCAATGGGCATACAAAAAGAAATTCGAAGATGCCGGTTTAACAGCAATCCTTGGTTGCGGATTTGACCCGGGTGTTTCTGGTGTTTATACAGCATACGCTGCAAAGCATTATTTCAATGAAATGCAATATCTGGATATCGTAGACTGTAATGCCGGCGATCACGGAAAAGCATTTGCCACAAACTTCAATCCGGAAATTAATATCCGTGAGGTTACTCAGAAAGGTAAATACTGGGAAAACGGCGAATGGGTGGAAACTGAACCACATGAAATCCATAAACCACTTACCTACCCGAATATCGGACCAAAAGAATCATATGTTCTTTATCATGAAGAACTGGAATCATTGGTGAAAAATTTCCCGACAATCAAACGCGCCCGCTTCTGGATGACATTCGGACAGGAATACCTGACTCACCTGCGTGTAATTCAGAATATCGGAATGGCTCGTATCGATCCTATCATGTACAACGGTGTTGAGATCGTTCCTATCCAGTTCTTGAAAGCAGTTCTTCCTAATCCGGGCGAACTTGGAGAAAACTATCATGGCGAAACGTCAATCGGTTGCCGTATTAAAGGTCTCGACAAAGAAGGAAAAGAGATGACTTACTACGTTTATAATAACTGTAGCCACGAAGCGGCGTTCAAAGAAACAGGCGCTCAGGGTGTAAGTTATACAACCGGCGTACCGGCTATGATCGGCGCAATGATGTTCCTGAAAGGGGAATGGAAACGTCCGGGTGTATGGAATGTAGAAGAATTCAATCCGGATCCATTTATGGAACAATTGAATAAACAAGGTCTTCCTTGGCACGAAATCTTCAACGGAGATTTAGAGGTTTAATAGAAAGGAAATACCTTTTCGCATAAAAAGAGGGTCTCTTGTCGCATATGTGCGATCAGAGACCCTCTTTCTTTATCTTTAAAAACTATTCTTCGGGCTCTTCTAAAATTTCTTTTACCCGCCCCACTTCGCCGGTTTCCAGGCGTACCTTTATACCATGCGGATGATTGGGCGACTTCGTCAGAATATTTTTCACGACTCCTTCTGTCAGATCGCCGGTACGCTGATCTTCTTTCAAGACAATATTTACCAACTGACCTACCTTTATATTACTACGTTTTGTTCCGGGCATAATTATTTGATTGTTTTAATAACGCAACAAAGGTAATGATAAGGTTACAAATAAAAAGGATCACCATCGGTTATACCGGTGGCCGGAAAGCACTTCTTTTTGTACGCACAGGCAGTTTTTCAAGATCATCGTACACATTGTCCAGATTTTCCTGCACCGGCAACAGATCAACGCCCTTCATTGCAAGTGTATGAAAAACTTCGGCAAGAGCATCATCATATTTGTTTTTATACCGTGTATTAACCGATTTCCAGTTGATATTTTTAAACAGATTAATGATCTCCATATTCACCGGGAGCTTTCCTTGTAACAAAAGGACGGCTATAATCGGATATCCGATCGCATTTTTCCAATAAGAAGCATTGTCATTGGAGGTATATACGTTCTCATTCCAGGTAACAGTATAAGCCTTCGTACGGTCGGAAGAATAGATATGAGCCATCGCTTTTTCCACATCCATTTCCACACGCCCGTCAACAATGGCACTGTAAGCTTCAGGTATCTTTTCGATTGGCGGCATTTTTTTCATGGGTATCTTTTTAGAAGATTTAAAACCGTAACATTCTCCTAAAAAGATTTGTTCACCAACAGGCTAATTTAAACGGTATCCGTCAGTCAGCCTGCTCCGCCCTCAGAGAGTTTATTTTATTCTAAAACCAAACCTCTTTTACGCTGATCCAGATAATCTTTCAATTTCTTCATCAATTCGGGAGACTCTGAAATATTTTCAGTAACATCTCCTGTCTTCTTAATAAAGAAAGCAACCTGCCCCTGATACACTCCGATATAACATCCCGGCAAATCGGACACAGGAAAAGGAGGGCGAAGCATTCCCGTATACCACGACGCGAAAATAGGTCTGGTCGCATCTCCTACGGCAAGAGCCTGATCTAATGGCACCTTATCAAAAGTGGTATTGAGTACATGCGTCAGGAAAAGAGAGTCATTACGTATAATCCAACACCCTACAAAGCCTCTTTTGAGAGAGGTCGTCGGGCTGTAATTAAACTCATTGGTACGAATCGTATAAGGCGACAGAGATAATGGACTATCGTTCTCCACTCCGATACCGAAATAGAGAATCTCACCATTGTAACTTAATTGTTCGGGCTCTTGATCGGTTGCCTTTAAGGAAAAACCTACCAGCAACAGTAAAAATAAAAATCCCAGTTTTTTCATGTCTTGAAAGGTTTTTGTAAGATGAAGTTCCTTTTTCGGATCTATCGCTTTTTAAATCAACCTGGTAGGAAGTCCATCCGGTGTTATCGTATAAGGATTAAATGCTTGTAACAATATACTAAAAAATATCAACATAGCTACAACCGAATCGTAAATTTTTTCAGACGCTCATCAATCATTTCCAATGGAATAATCTGTTTAACAGCATTTGCCACTGCATTCAACATCCGTTCTTTAATAAAATCCTTCCGTATTACCAGTGAAATTTCGCGCACTGCAGGCGGAGAGCTGATTTCCCGGATATTTTTCCGCTGCCGATCGCTCAAAAAAGGAAGATGCAATTCGGGGATAACTGAATACCCCCCGTTTCTGTCCACGATTTTGACCAGCGTATCAATACTTCCGGCTTCATATATTTTGTTATATCCGGTATAATTCTTACAAAAATTAAATGTCTGATCTCTCAGGCAATGTCCCTCCTGTAATACCCATAAATTTTCGGCCGGCATATTTCCGGCGGATAATGACTGGGCGGGAAACGGATTCCGCTCGGAAAAATAAGCTACGAATTTTTCATAATAAAGTGGAATTTCAAGAAAATCAGCCTGATCCAACGGAGTAGCCGCAATCATCATATCGATAAATCCTTTTTGTAATTCACCAACCAGACCCGAGGTGGTCATTTCATGAATAGTCAATATCAGACCGGGATATTCTTCTTGCAATATCCGGATCAGATCAGGTACTAAATAAGGCGCCAATGTCGGAATCACCCCTATTCGCAATACTCCGGACAATGTTTCCGTTTCCGTTTCAACCAGCTCTTTAATCCGTTTCATCTCAGCCAATGCAACTTCGGCCTGTCGGATAATGCGTACGCCGATCGCGGTGGGCTCGACAGGATGCTTACTCCGGTCAAATATTTTGATACCCAACTCTTCTTCCAGCCGCTGGATCATTGTACTTAAAGTAGGCTGCGTAACTCCGCATTGTTCGGAAGCCGTTACAAAATGGCGGTATTTATTGACCGCCACAATATATTCCATCTGTTGTATCGTCATGACTTTATAGATTCTGTAAATACAAAGATAGATTTTATCAGTTTGATTAATAATTATCGCCCCCGTATCTTTGCAATGTGGTTAAGGAATACAAGACATTAACCTTTGGTATTAAAACAATTAAAACTTACAATTATGTCACTAATAGGAAAAGAAATTATCGAATTTAACGTTCAGGCATTCGTTAACAATCAATTTAAAGCAGTATCAAAACAAGACGTACTTGGCAAATGGTCTGTCTTCTTCTTTTATCCGGCAGACTTTACCTTTGTTTGTCCGACAGAGTTGGAAGACCTGGCAAACAAATATGAGGAATTTAAAAATGCAGGTTGTGAGATCTATTCCGTTTCTTGTGATACGCACTTCGTTCATAAAGCATGGCATGATACATCGGATGCTATCAAGAAAATCAACTATCCGATGCTTGCTGATCCGACAGGGGTTTTAGCAAGAGGATTCGACGTCATGATTGAAGAAGCCGGCTTAGCCGAGCGAGGTACTTTCATCGTAAATCCGGAAGGTAAAATAGTTGCCTATGAAGTGGTTGCCGGAAATATAGGCCGAAATGCCGACGAATTATTCCGCCGTTTACAAGCGCTTCAGTTTGTGGCTGCTCACGATGGCGAAGTTTGTCCGGCAAAATGGAAACAAGGATCCGAAACATTAAAACCAAGCATTGATCTGGTTGGGAAAATCTAAAAGACAAAACAGATGTTAGACCAAGAATTAAAAATACAAGTCAGCGCCCTTTTTGAGGGGCTGACTTCCTCTTATATATTTCAGATTTCAGCTGCACCTACTCATCCGGAGAGAGACAATCTGATTCACTTCCTTACGGAAGTAGCCGAATGCTCACCCAATATCACTGTTGAAGCAGAGAATAAAGAGGGATTGGAGTTTACGATATTAAAAGACGGAATTGCCGCGCCGGTTCGCTTTCAGGCAATACCCACCGGCCACGAATTCAGCACCCTTCTTTTACTGATACTGAATCTTGACGGCAAAGGGAAAAATTTTCCTGACGACAGGCTCCAACAACGAATCCGGGCATTAGACAGTGATATTCTATTAGAAAGCTTTATATCGCTTAGTTGCACAAACTGCCCCGACGTTGTACAGGCATTGAATATGATTTCGATCCTGAATCCGAAAATACAACATCGTATTATCGACGGTGCGCTTCAACAAGAGGAGGCAGACAAAAGAAACATCAAGGCTGTACCATCCGTCTTTTCAAATGGAGCGTTACTGCATGTCGGGAGAGGCTCGATCGGTGAATTAATACAAAAACTAGAAGAACGTTTCGGATCCGCACCTGTTGAAACAAATACGCCGCCTGCAA
>JAVWBH010000107.1:0-9118 GCA_036649595.1 Bacteroidales bacterium | reverse complement strand
CCGCGACCCCAACCTTGGCAAGGTTGTGCTCTACCAACTGAGCTATTTTCGCATTATTTAATAACGAAAGAATATTCCGGCGAATGACTCCTTCTGCCATCTTCTTACACCAAAGAAGACTTTTGAGCGAAAAACGGGACTCGAACCCGCGACCCCAACCTTGGCAAGGTTGTGCTCTACCAACTGAGCTATTTTCGCATTCTGTAACCGTTGTTTCTCGATTACGGGTGCAAATATACGTGATTTATACTGAATATTCCAAATGTTTAAAGCAGTTTTCCGGAAGCGAAAAACAGGACAATAACCTTTACTACTGATTTCAAAAGATTTATATTTTTCACTTTAACTTATTTTTTCAAATCATTTATTTGCTTCTTTCGCATGAACCATTCAAGAAGATGCCGGGGATTTTTATTTCCGGCTTTCGGCGGATGCGGATAATAAAAAAAATCAGGATGAGAGATTGCTCCCTCATCCTGATAAAAGAAATATTTAGTCTAAAAACAACCGTTACCAGTCATTTTAGAGTCAGCTAAAAACAAGTCGCTTTAAAGTTTAAACTTCCATGACAAGCCGGCCATTGCAGAAATAGAAGAGTCAAAGTCACGATAAGAATTATTATTATTCATAAAATGCTTACCATATATGTCTAAACGAGGCTCCAGGTAAAAAGAAAGAAAATCATTTAAGCGCAATGAAGCATTCAACGCTACATGTGCGCCGGGAACGAACTTGACATCATTTCTACTATCGGCAACCCCTAATGAAATTCCGGCAATACCATATAAATTAAAAATTCCCGCCGGATCATACCCTGTGGTCAATGTTGTCAGATTCATCATGTAATCACCGTCTATACCGAAATAAATCTGTCGTTCGCCACCTTTTCTTTTTGGCAGCTCCGGATATTGATTATAACGTATGCCGGTACGCCATGCAGAAAGAGGAGAATACTCCTTCCCGATCATCATTGCTACCGACGGTCCCGGATGCCAGGTGCTGATGGCGCTGTTTACCACCGTACCTACTCCGCCTGCCATAGAGAAAAACCATTTACCCTGTGTTTCCGAATCAAAAGACTGGCGATATCCGGGTGCATCATACGATTTAAAACGGTAGATCAGCCCGGCAGTTGCCGAAGCCAGTAAATCGCCTGAAAAAGGAGGCAGCGAGCCGCGCAACAAGCCGTCTGTATATAATCCCACGCGAGGTTCGATATATACCTCGAATGCAGAATTCAAACGAATGCTGCCCAGAAGTCCCCCTACAACACCAAACTGGAATCCGCTTTCACTATATTTTCCGGCCTTATTATTAAACAATGCACTACCGCCTAAGGTAGCCCGCAAGTGAACAGGACGGTCGGGATAATGGCCACCGATGAAGTTGGTTATATCCAACATATAATCCAGTCCGACACCAATTAGCTTGGTCCGTGCAAAACGGCCTTTGTAATCAACTTCGCCCAATAAACCGGCCTCTCCGTTTATGCGGAGTCCGGATACAGGAGTAAACCACTTGCCGATAGCGGCTGTGGCCATCGGCTGAACAGCATCCATTTTCAATGTACGCACATAACCCGATATCGGAGCATTCACGCCAATACCCGCCGAGACAAAAATATTATCCTCAAGTTTATTATTTTCAAATGTAGCGCGTTTATAAGATCTATTATCCGGACGGCGATAGGTAATACCGAACAGAACGGTTGCCGGAGCATCAAAACGGCCGTTTGTAAACCCGCCTGCAAATTTATTTGTAAAAACATTCACACGCGGTTCGATAAACAGATCCGTTGTAGAAGAGAGGCGGAAATTACCCTGCACGCCGACTCCTACGCCAACCGCATTACCTGTTTTCCCGGTCTTTTCAGGAAAAGCCACATTCAGTCCGGCAATCCCGTAGATTCTGAAAATCCGCTTAGCATGATAACCTTCAAAAAGAGCATCCAGATTCATCATATAATCCAACTGCGACCCGAAAGTAGTGAGATAGTCTTTTGTTTGTTTAAAGACGTTTCCGGTCACACTCAGACGCACCCCTGAAACCGGTGTAAACCAATTTCCGATGGCCACAGAGAACTCCGGTCCCATATGATTATAAAACAAACGGTTCATCGTGGATCCGCTCATCAAGATACCGCCGCCCACTCCGGCCGAGAAAAACAAATTATCAAACAGGTGTTCATTATAGAAAGGAGACACCCCGACACGGTTTTGACGCGGAATCATCGTATAGGTCAATCCGGCCATCAAAGCAGGAACAACATCATATCGCCGCCAATTGGTCTGCAAATCATAATTATCAGAGTAAACGCGCACCGCCGGCTCGATAAACAGATTCAAACCCTGCGATAAGCGTACGGTGGCATGAAGTCCGCCTCTGACAGAAACCGACGGTTCGATCCGGTTACGGGTTACCGCTCCGATATGAGCACCCGCTCCGGCAAAAGGGATCAGATTAAAAATCCGGTTCGGCTTATATCCGTACAGGTAATTAGTCAGATTCATCATATAATCCAACGTGATCCCCCCGTGTACGAAATAACGGCGAGTTACATCTGTCAACTGATGCTGGGGTATACCGGCCTGTATTCCCAATCGGACGGCAGATCTGGAGTTAAACCATTTACCGGCATAAACAGCACCCGTCATTCCGATTCTGGATCTTCCGGGCACCACGGAAACTCCGTTTAAAACGCCCTCTACTCCGACTCCGCCGGAAATAAAAAGATTGTCATACCAATGTGATGAAGCCAGTGTATCTATCCCCGGGCGTTTCTGTAAAATATGATCTAAAGCATTGAATTCCTTCTGGGCTTCTATTGTAAAGCAAGGAACCAGCAAACCCAATGTCAGTAGTTTATAAATTTTATTTTGCATAATGTTCTTATATTCAATCAATACCGTTTTTCAAGACTTGCCGCTGATTATCAATCAAGCAAATCATTTACATCTCCGTCGATCGACGCAACCTGGCGCAAATGAGGATCAAGGGCAAATGCGTTATCCAGATACATCAGGGCATTGCCGACTTTATCCAGACGATTGGCAGCTACAGCCTTCAAATATTCGTGTACGGCTACACCTCCCGGTAATTTTTCGGCACGTTCATAAGCCTCCGTATTTTTCTTCAAAGCAAGCAAAAGCACCACTTCATTTACGCCACCCTGATGAGCCAGGCGATTATATCCCTGCATGTAATCACCGTTAAAAATCCCGACGATCGAACGGATATCTTCTGTATCCTCTGTTTCGGGTAGTAAGGCGATCAATTCATTTGCTTTTGTATACAATTTCAGCTGCATCAGCGTCAGAACCTGATTGATAACTATTTCTTTGGGCGCTTTCGGAGCAATAAACGGTTCGAGAATCGTTTCGTCCGCACGGTTCTGTTCCAGATTCAGCATTGCCAAACGATTGGCAGCCAATGTGAATTTAGGATAAAGCGCAAGCGATTGGTTGTAAAGAACCCGCAAACGGGCCGTATCCTTTGTCATCTCAAACATCCGGTAGTATTCATAACGGGTAAGTTTTTGCGGATCCGCATTATACATGGCGCGTATCTCTTCGTTATTCAAAGAACGAAACAACGAATATTCAAACTGATACGAAACTTTTCGCAAGCGTGGCAAATATTCGCGGGCAATCAGAGATTGATAATAAGGTAGTTTTTTTATTAACCGCGACTGCACATTCATATCTTTCGGATGAGCCTCGATTATCTGCGTTAATTCAGACGCCTCTGCCAATGAGTCCTGTTTCATTAAGTCAACCACATTCATCCAGGTAGCTACGTTTGCATCGGTACTGATTTTCATAAACTGCCGGCTGTCTTTACTAAGCTGAGCGAGAATCGCGTCTGCGGCATGCTGCATACGCTGCTTGGCCAACTCTTTGTTTTTTTCATACACACCGTCGGGCGAAGCAATTCCGGAAACCTCAAACGACTGCAACGTTGAGTTCGGGTCTTTTTCAATAACAGACAAACGTGCTTTCAAACGATCTACTTCTGCCACGTTTTCCGGAATATTCAGATCAATTTCCGCTTTTGCCGGCAGAAAGACCAATTGAACCTCACCTTTATCATTACACAACTGCAAAGCCGGCTTCGGGATGAATGCCGAATCACGCAAATCTGCCGATGCTAAATTGTATTCGAAAAAACGCAATGGATTAATTGTCCCTTTGGCAATTACAAAACTGTCGTTGTAAAAAGCTTTCTTGTAATCTTCGAGAATAATACGAACCTCACCACGAAAATCGTGCTGCTGATTCGCAATGTAGATCGAATCATGGTAAAGAATCAGGTTCGTTTTGTTTTGAGGATCTTTCTTATATAAATACGGAGCCAACGGGTCTTCCGCCATATCATATCCGTACATACGGTTCTGAGTAATGCTGTATTCGCGCCCGTCCATTACCAACGGCCGGAGCGGCCCTTTGGTACGCGCCGTCACATCCGATATATAAGGCTGAAAGATTAAACGGGTATTGCTTTTCGCCATCTGTTCGGGTACGCGGACACGTGTACGCAGATGGAAATAATTTCCCTTAATTTCAATTTCGGTAGGCTCGGGAATCACCTTATTTTTTACGGTCGAAACCACTTCGACATCCGGTAGTTTTACCGCTTCGGTTTCTAACGTTACATTTATAATCTGCCGTCCTTTAACGGCTATCTCTTTCGTCTGACAACCAACACTTTCAAATAAAAGAATCAGGTTTTTCGACACAAGAGCCGAATAGTTACCGTCGTCGTCTGTTGCCGCAAGCACTTCGTTGGTTTCCTTATCGATAACCAACGCACCGGCAAGCGGCTGTTTGCGATCATCAAAAATACGTCCCTGAATTCGGGACTTCTGCCCGTAAACGGAAAAAGAACAAAACAGGAAAAGGAAAAATAATATTTTATGTAATGATTGGGGGGAGAAATATCTTATCATTATAATTTCTTTTTTCGTTGAAATGATGAAATTTAGTTTTTACTTCAATAAGTAGACAAATGAAACAGCACATTTCATCGGTACCGGAAGCCACTTATGATAATTGATTGACCGGGGTTGCTCCTCATCCGATTTAGACTTAAACTGACGGGTATAAAGCATTCCGGCTCCGATACTGGCTTCGATATTCCAGTGATTCGACAAAACCCAACTATAGCCGTAACTAATACCTCCGGCTACACCGTCGCCTTTATAACGGGTATTTTTCCACTCAATGTTGTTATCCAGATAGAAGGCGGTTACACCAAAGAAATGGCGCGAACTCGGCCTACCGGGCCAATACCTCAACTCCGGTTGCAAAACCAGCACCCGGAAAGGTTTATCCTGAAAATTAAACGGACGATACGTAGCATGACAGTCAAGAGAGAGATGAGCGTTTAACACTACTTCAAATCCCAGATTGGGAGAAAGAGTAGCCCATGTCAGGGCATTTGTTTTAAAAGCAAGTTTCTGGGCTGACACCTTATTTCCGAGAAATGCACATCCCAGCAAAGTAAACAATACTACGCTTTTACGAAGAACCAATTTCATATACAATAATTTAAAAAATAACCTAACACTAAATAATTTTTTAATACTTTTCCGAGTACGAAGTTAATATTTATATGTTTTTTTCATAGCGTAATACGCTAGTTTTACGAGCATAACCGCTCTTTTCTTTCACAATTATATAAAAATGATACGTAATAATTAACTTAAACCGTTCATTTATAGATGAATTATGCACCTAATTATGATTTCACTTGCTTGTTCATTATAACGACAAAAACAGCAACGAGAATGCATGCAATACCGATAAAAGTTTTCATATCAAACGGCTCATTAAAAACGGCAACGCCGAGCGCCACGGCAGTCAACGGCTCCATCGAACCTAAAACAGAAGTGGTTGTCGAACCAATATGCTTGATTGCCAATACCAATGCGAGGTCTGATACTACGGTTGGCAATAAGGCCAAAAGAAAAATAGAAATACCGCTTTTGATATCCGGAATCGGCTGAACACCTCCCGTGAATAGTACATTTACCAGAAAAAAGAAAGCGGAAGACAACAGAATATAAAATGTAAGCGTATACTCATCCATCCTTTTAACGTCGCTTTTGTGAATCCCGACAATGTAAAGCGCATAGGTGAATATCGAAGATAATGCGGCCGTCACTCCCTTGTAATTCAGACTAGCCTCGCCGTTCCAGCTCAAAAAGGCTACTCCGCCCAAAGAAAGCAGAATGGCAAGAAAAAGTGCTCCTGATTTCTTCTCCTTAAAAAACAAAATCATAATTAAAGCAACCATGACGGGATAAAGAAAATGAATGGTGGTTGCTATTCCGCTTGGTATAAATGTATATGCATCCAGCAACAGTAAAGCGGTTGCGGCATAGAAAAAACCAAGCAGAAAAATAAAAACAGACTCTTTTGCCGTAATCCTGAACGTACTCCTTTTTACTACAGTAATCAAACCCATTAACAACGCTGAGATTGCAAACCTATAAAACAAAACAGAAGCCGTATTCATGCCGGCTGCAACGACCGGCAATGCCAATAACGGGATTAACCCAAAGGTAGCGGATGATAAAATAGCATAAGAGAATCCTTTTAAACCGGAAATAGAAAATCGCATAAACAAAACAGAAATGATTAATAAAATTATTTAGTGCAAAATCAGATAAGCACAAACAGACAATATCGTAAGAAATAAACCGATCAGTGTTTCTAAAGGAATGAGCTTCAGCCCCTCTTTCAAATCAAGATCTGCAGCACCGGCAGTAGCATGAAAAAATGAGCCGTGCGGCAAATGATCTAATACGGTCGCACCGGCATTAATCATGGCGGCTCCCCATACGGCAGATATTCCCGCAGCAAGGATTGTTCCTGAAAAAGATGCAGATGCAATGGTTGCGCCGGCGGTCGTTGAAGCGGTTGCCGCAGACATTAATGCGCCGGCAACAGGGGCTATCAGCGTATCGCCCAATGCGGTATGTGACAACATGTCTAAAATATATTCCTTAATTGTTGAATTTTTAATAATCCCTGCAATAGTGCCGGTTCCGATCAACAGAATTGCAATTGCCGACATCTTTTGTAAACCATACTCCAGCCCGGGTAAGAAACACGACCACCGCCGGGTAACAATAATACCCGCAATACCTCCTAACGGCAAAGCCACCAAAGGATCAATAATGACGCCAAACAAAGGGCGGCATGCCAGTAATGCGATCGTTACGACCGGGGCGGTTATACTTGCCAAAAAAGAGGGCAACCCGGTTTGATCTTGTTCAACAACGTTAGCCGGCACTCCTCCGGATTCGCGTAAGAAAAAACGACCTACGAAAAAAACAGTAAACACAAGTCCCAATAAAGCTGGTATCAGGTTGACAAACATCACTTCAGACAAAGGCGCGTTAAAATTTTCGGCAGCGATAATCGTATTGGGGTTAGGCGATATGATATTCCCGCATTTGCCTCCTCCGATCATCATCAATAACAGTTTTGATTTCGATATTCCCAATCGGTTTCCGGCAGAAAGAGCAACCGGTGCGACGGTAATCACCGCAACATCAATAAATACGCCGATAGCACATAATAACATGGTAGCAAGGGCTAATGCCAAAAAAACATGTTTTTCACCTAATTTGCGAATGATTGTGTCTGAGATAGACATGGCGGCTCCGGTTTTTATCAGCACCCCCGAAAGGACACCGGCCGTTAAAATCCGAATAATAGCCGGACTCACATCCTTAATACCGTCAATCATAATATTCACGGTTTCTACCAATGAAAAGCCACCTAATAAGCCGCCGATCAACGCTCCGGATATAAGACTGTAAGCGGGCGATATTTTACGGATAATCAAAAAGATGGATAATAACAATCCTATCAAAGCACCTAAAGCAGTCATGTTTCACATGGGTTTTATAAAAAATCAAAACAAAGGTATTATATTTTTTGAATCTTTAAAATCAGGGCATCCATATTGGAAATATTCCCGCAAATTAAAAAATATAATAAAGGCTTCTGGTTTTCCAACATGAGTTTCGATTTTTATGTATTAATTTGTAAAATATTGAATACCAACAGAGCGGTCAATTCAGAACCGCATGCAAAATATTCTCTTTAAATATTATTTTTTAATCAATTATCCTATGAAGAAAAAACTACTCCTTGGAGCACTTCTTCTGCTAAGTATCACCTCTTTCGGGATTCCTGCCAAACGAGGGCTAAGAACGGTAACTCAACCGGACGGCACAGTATTGACCGTTCAGAAAATCGGAGACGAACATGCTCATTATTATGTAACGTCCGACAACATTCTGTTACAAAAAGATGAGGATGGCTTTTTTAAATATGCCATCGCCAAGAACGGACAATTAACGAGCGGCGACGTTATTGCGAAAGATCCAGCTGCCCGCACAAATGCGGAAATGCAATATGTACGACAAATTGACCAAAGCAGCCTTTTTAAAACGGCGCAAAGCAATCGTCAGAAAAACATGGCGCGCCGGAATAGTTTTTCGCGCTCAGCGGCTTTTCCGAGTAAAGGAGAAGTCAACGGACTGGTATTGCTGGTAGAATTCAATGACGTCAGATTCAAAACGGCAAATCCACAGGCTGCATTTACCAATCATCTCAATCAGGAAAACTACACACTCAATAATGCAACCGGAAGTGTGAGAGATTATTTCATAGACCAGTCTTCCGGATCGTTCAGACCGAAGTTCGATACTTACGGACCGATAACGCTAAAGAAAAATATGGCACTCTATGGCGGAAACGACAACTATGGTGATGATGCCGATCCGGCCGGAATGGTAGTCGATGCCTGCCAGTTGGCTGCGTCGCAATTTGGCGTTGATTTTTCAAAATATGACTTAGACAACAACGGGATTGTAGATCTGGTATATGTTATCTATGCAGGATACGGAGAAGCCCAGAGTGGGATCGAAGACAATATATGGCCACATGCGTGGGATATCCTGGGCGGCGGTTATAAATTAAATTTAAATGGCAAGGATATCCGGAGTTATGCCTGTTCAAGCGAATTGAGCGGTTTCACAGGCACTACACTGGATGGTATCGGCACTTTATGTCACGAATTCAGCCATTGCCTCGGGCTACCC
>JAVWBH010000106.1:0-9156 GCA_036649595.1 Bacteroidales bacterium | reverse complement strand
AAAGTTGCCCGGCGGCATTAATCAGCTTGTCGCGATCCGTCTGGTTATTTGCTTCGATAAAGAACGGAATAACCGAAAAGTCGGTATCCCGCGTTTTGCTGAAAGTTTGCAAGGGATAGAATACCCCGTATCTGGGTGTGTATGACGAAAAAATATCCATCGGAATACTCCCTGCCGTATGTACCCATATCCCTGTTGTTGCGGGCATTTGCTGCAATACATTTTCAAGGACTGCATCTTTTACGGAAAATACATACATGTCTGCTTCACGGGTCACTTCTGCTAACGAGGTGGTGAAGGGGCAAGACAGATGTACCCCCAATTCGCGGGCAGCTTCTTCTGTGCGGCTGAAGACCTGTATAATTTCAAATCCCCGGCGTTTCATCTCTTTCGACAAATTGGTAGCCAGATTTCCGGCACCGATAAAAACAATCTTCTTCATCTCTTAATGTTTACGCAATGATTGGAATAATAACCAACTTCCGCTTCCCAGAAATACCATCGGGACAGCCAGAAAGTCATAATCGGTAATGTATCCGTAAACGGTATGAAAGCGTGTCAGTAGCCCCATGACCAATAATAAGAGTCCGATTGTTTTGTCTTTTTTGAAAAGAAGAAAAAATGCGGCTCCATAAAGTAAAAATGTTCGCCAGTCCAGAATTTCCATTCTGATTTTGACAGACAATGCGCTGAATACGCCAAAAGCGTTAAGTAATAGTAATAAACCATAGAATGCAAGGGTCATCCCCGTGCACAAACGTGTTTCCTTATCCTTCATTTGAATTTAAATCACCATTTTCCGATATGTACTTTCTCCCATTGTAATTTGTCGGGGTCGTACGGCTTTTTTTCTTCAGCTTTGTGCCCGACGGATATAATGGAGAGTACTTCTATTCCAAAAGGTATTGATAATATCTCGCGAATAACATCTTCCGCACGTCGCCCTTCTGCCGAAAAACGGTCGCGCATCTGAATCCAGCAACTGCCAAGCCCCAAAGCCTCGCATTGTAGCTGGATTAACGTGGATGCTATTGATCCGTCTTCTATCCATGTATCTGAAATATTAGCGTCGCATAATACTACGATCGCCAAAGAGGCACCTTCAATGGGGGTTGCCCCGTGTTCTTTGGCTTTCGCCAACAGTTTTAACACCTCTTTATCTTCTACAACGATAAACTGCCAGGGGTTTTTACGTTTTCCGGCCGGCGATAACAATGCCGCTTCCAAAATTAATTTAACCTGATCCGGAGTTAAGGGTTCTTCCGTATATTTCCGGATACTTCTGCGCTGCACCAGCAAATCATGAAAGTTTTCCATATCGTATTATTTTGTTTAATACGACAAAGATACACTAAAAAGAGATAATTTTGCATTTCTTCGCCGGCTCGTATACGCTAACGCGGATTTCTACGTTATTTAAAAGTGCTAATGACAAATATTATCGATGAGATTATTTTTTACCCTGCTTAGTTTATTATGTCTGACCGGTTTGAGTGCGCAAAATCTGGTGAAAATTTCCGGAACAGTTACTGATTCGGACGGACAGCCGATAGAAATAGCCCACGTACGCCTGAAAAGCGGAGTACAGGGGACGCTGACTGATTTTAAGGGGCGCTTTGAGATGAGTGTTCCTCACCGGGATTCGTTAACGGTTATTTTCAGTAGCCTGGGTTATAAACGGGTTACGCGGACAATCCCGAATCCGCCGGATAAAATAACGCTTAATGTGAGATTGTATTCGAATGTGGAAGCATTGGGGGAGGTTGAGATTACAGCCAACCGCATGCAAACCAATACCCTTGAAAAAATCGAAATAAATAAGAGTAAGTTAATGCCCGATGCCTCCGGCGGAAGTGTGGAAGCGCTTCTGACTACAATGGCCGGTGTTAACTCGAGCAATGAGTTAAGTTCGCAATATTCGGTTCGTGGCGGTAATTTTGATGAAAATATTGTATATGTCAACGGGATTGAGGTGTATCGTCCGTTGTTGGTGCGCTCCGGTCAACAAGAGGGACTGAGTTTTATCAATCCGGATCTGGTAGGGGAGATCGGTTTTTCATCGGGAGGCTATGCTGCCGAATATGGAGATAAAATGGCTTCTGTATTGGATATAACTTATAAAAAGCCGAAATCGTTCGAAGGTTCGGTCTCGGCTAGTTTACTCGGGGCGACAGCTTCTGTCGGACAAGCGGCAGGGAAGTTCACACAGTTGCACGGTTTTCGTTATAAAACCAATTCGACGTTGCTCAGCTCGCTGGATACCAAAGGAGAGTATAACCCCTCTTTTTTTGATTATCAAACTTATCTGACTTATCAGTTGACTTCTGACCTGGGGATTAGCTTTCTCGGTAACTTTTCTCAAAATGATTATAGTTTCAAGCCTGAAAGCCGAACAACTTCTTTTGGGACGATGAGTGCTGCCAAACAGTTTAAAGTATATTTCGACGGACAGGAAAAAGACCTTTTTCGCACTTTCTTCGGATCTGCTTCGGTGAAGTATACCGGTGTGAAACGGACATCTCTCGAATTGCTCTTGTCTGCATTTATGACAGACGAGAAAGAAACCTATGATATTACCGGCGAATACTGGCTGGATGATATTGAGGGTGAGAATATCGAAGCTCAGGGGTCGCTTGGTGTGGGGGCGTATCATGAACATGCCCGGAATAAGCTGAATGCACAGGTGTTGTCTTTTGCCGTGAAGGGAGTAACCAAATACCGTGATCATCAGATAGGGTATGGCGTGAATTTGCAGCGGGAAAAGATTAAAGACCGCATCAGTGAATGGGAAATGCGCGATTCGTCGGGCTATTCTTTGCCTCACACAGCCGACGGGGTAGATGTGATTTACAGCCTGCACTCCAGGTATGAAAATACCACAATGCGTACCGGCGGTTTTATTCAGGATACCTATCGTTTCAATAGCGGTATCGGGCGGTTTACCGTTACGGCAGGTATACGAGCCTCTTATTGGTCGTATAACAAAGAATTTATTGCCAGTCCGCGTGCCTCGATCGCTCTTGTTCCCGAAAATATGCCAAACCTTACAGCTCGTTTTGCAACAGGGCTTTATTACCAAACGCCCTTTTATAAGGAGTATCGGGATACGATACGGGATGAATCGGGAAACCTTGTTGTGAAAATGAATGATAAGATTAAGTCACAACGGGCTATCCATTTTGTGTTAGGCGGAGATTATTCATTTCGGGCAATCGGTCGCCCTTTTAAGATCACCTCTGAGTTGTATTACAAAAAGCTGGATAATCTGGTTCCTTATGAAGTTGATAATGTGCGTATCCGTTATTACGGAGAGAATATCGCAAAAGGATATGTGGCCGGTTTTGATATGAAGTTTTTCGGAGAGTTTGTGCCCGGAACCGATTCCTGGCTGAGTGTTTCGCTGATGAAAGCCCGAGAAACATTTCATGGCGTAACAGTGCCGCGGGCAACCGAACAACGGTATAGCCTGGGTCTTTTCTTTAATGATTTCGTACCTAAATTTCCGAAATATAAAATGAGTCTGAAAGCGATCTGGTCTGATGGGTTGCCGTTCGGATCGCCGTCGAAGGGTCGTGCTGCCGGTGTTTTTCGCACATCGCCTTACCGGCGTGTGGATATCGGATTGTCACGCTTGCTGACTGCCGAAAATGATGCTTTTATGAACCGGGGAATGTTTCGGTATATAAAAAATATCTGGATCGGAATTGATGTTTTTAATTTGCTGGATATCAGCAATGTTAATTCGTATTATTGGGTGACATCTGTTCAGAATCAACAATATGCCGTACCTAATTATCTGACCGGCCGGCAATTGAATGTGCGGTTGAGTATCGATTTTTAATGATTAAGCATCAGCCGGAACGCCCCGTTCCGGCTGATGTCGTATATCGGGGTGTTGCTGCTGTCGCATGCGGCGGTGAGAAGGGTGCGCCGGTATTTCGGGAGAGTGGGAATGAGAATCAACGTATCGAAAGATGTCAGGTTTTTTATCTGCCGGAGATCTCCTTTAAAATCGCCTCCTACCAGCGCGTAGTTTACATGCGGCTTTATGGCTGCATGGTGATATCTGAATTCATTGTTTGTTAAAAAGCAGAAACGAACTCCCTGGATCTCGATAAATGGCTTACGAATGAATAATCCCGGATTTAATGATGTATCCCGGCTGATAACCTGAGGTCGGTTTATCTGGTTACGAATGGAGAAAGGTGTAAAGACCGGTTCGATGGCTGTTGCTTCAAAACCTGAATCCGGCGAATAGATGTGGTGCGCCTTATCGCGGTAATAATGAATGGAATTAGCTTTATATTGATTAAAGAGAATCATTTCATGAAGGAGTGATTGTGTGGATTGGCTGTTACTGCTTATGTATCCTATGCCCAGCAGGCAGAGAATGCACGTGCATATTAGGAATCCGGCTTTTTTTGTAGAAAAGAAAGCGGTCAGGCAAAATATCAGTAAAAAGAAAATTCCGATTTCAGGGATATCGGGATAAAAAAAACGGGTCGCCGGCAGTTGACTGAATAAACTTCCCGTATTCATGATAAACAGTGAAACATCTGTCAGGATATTGCCTAACAGCGGCAATTCCAAGCCTATCATACTTAAAGCCATGGTAATAAAAGCCAAAAGCATGAAGGGCGTGAGCAACGGGATTATAATAATATTTGCCGGGAGAAACCAAATCGGCAATAAGTGAAAATAATACAGGCTTATAGGAAGTACCAGTATCTGGGCAGATACGGTAACGGCGAGAAGGTCTGTAATTTTTTTTCCGATACCCGAAAAAGGGATCAGTTGTCGGAGTGCCGGATAGTATATTAAAATAGATAATACGGCCAGGAAACTGAGTTGGAATCCGACATCAAAAAGATAGCCCGGGTGAATTAGTAACATGAAAAATGCCGTAATGAACAGCGTATTGAGAGAATTACTGTCTTCATTTAATATTTTGCCGGCTAAGAGAATGCTGATCATGCATACAGCGCGGATTACGGAAGGAGAGAGACCTGTCAGGAAGGCGTATCCCCACATGAGTAAAACGGCGGCTGTGTAAACCATCCTTTTTAATCCGAATAGCCGCAGAGGTGACAGCAATACCATGATAAGGAGGAAGATGATGCCTGTATGCAGTCCGCTTACGGCTAAGATGTGCGAAATTCCGCTACGTGAAAAGTCGGCTCTCGTTTCTGGTAATAGGTCTTGCCGATCGCCGAGCGTGATGGCCGACAGGAAGATAAATGCCTGAGGGTCGTAGATCAGTGGTTTCAGATGAGATAACAGGTAATTGCGTGCAACGAGCGCCCTTTGGGACAGGTTTACGGAAGGAGGCGCTTTTTGATGTGTATAGGAATATAAAGATGCCGCATAAAAAATTCTTTTATGGCGCATATAGCGGGCAAAGTTGAATTCTTCGGGATTTCCGTTGTTTTTGATTTTTCTCAAAGAGCCGGATCCGATTAAGAGATCGCCGCATTGTAGCAATGTTGTGACAGAATCTTTCGGGAGATAGAGCAGTACCGTTGTCAGAGAGTCGGGAAAAGGTGTATTTGCCGTATCCCGTACATTTAAAAGCGTAGCATATGCCTGATACGTATTTTTCTTTTCAACGGGTTCGCTTTTCAGGCGGGCGGAAATAATACATCGGTCTGTTTCAGGAAGAGCAGGGGAGAGCTGATTTTGTTTCATGCTCCAGATTCCCAACAGGAAAAAGAGGCAACAGGTACCTATGCCGAATAAATGGCGAAGCTTGTATTTCGCTACTGCTGATAGCGGAAAAAAAGAAACGGAAAGAAGGATAATTCCGGATACAAAGAGTAAGGGTATCAGGAATGATAGGTCTTTGTATTCCTGAAGACCGATACCCAAACTTAAGAATATTAAGAATTTAAGAAAGGGTATGCTTGCTGTGCGTGATAATAAAGGAGGCAATCAGTTTGGTTTCAGATTGTGTGTGTTTTCATTTCAGGTAACAGATACAGTTAACAAAGAAGGTGTGTAAGAATTGTTTGACGCCCCCGTTTATTATCGTACGTTTATCATCACAGGCTTTTTAAAGCACTAATAGTTTCAATTGGATTTTCAGACTTGAAAACGAAATTTCCGGCAACGAGGATGTCTGCACCCACTTCTGCCAATCGTTTTCCGGTTTCAAGATTAACACCACCGTCTACTTCAATTTGAGCGTGTGAGTTTTTTCTGAGAATCATTTCTTTCAAAGCTGCTGTTTTAGCAACTGAATTTTCAATAAATTTTTGTCCCCCGAATCCCGGGTTCACAGACATCAGTAAAACCATGTCTACATCCTGGATGATATCTTCCAACAAAACTACCGGAGTAGCTGGATTCAATGTAACACCGGCTTTCATTCCGGCTTCTTTGATTTGTTGGATTGTACGATGAAGGTGAGTGCATGCTTCATAATGAACATTCATCATATAAGCTCCTATTCCTTTTACTTCATTGATGAATTTCCCCGGATCTGTAATCATTAAGTGTACATCCAGTGGTTTTGTACTTAGTTTATTAACATATTCCAAAACCGGAAATCCGAAAGAAATATTCGGAACAAATACACCATCCATTACATCAATATGAAGCCAATCGGCGTCACTTGCATTAATCATCTCGATATCGGCTTGCAAATTAGCGAAGTTCGCCGACAACAAAGAAGGTGCAATTTTGATACTCATATAACGATAAAAATTTAAAAAATTCAATCAGTTTGTGTCTGACAGCTGACAAATGTAATAAATTTTTAATATACGACTCTATGTCGGGACGTTAATTTTGTGACAAATCGCTATTTTAAAGGATAAAATAGGATTTTCACCACCCTAAAAACAGGAATATGGTTAAAAAATCATTGAATAGAGGTATTGCATACTCTTTTTAAAGAAGAGGATGACGGATTATAAGTGCGCGCAAAACAACGAAGCATGGCAATCGTGGTAGGTTTAGGTGTTACCACTTCGGGGGGAGCCTGTGCTTTATTCTTATTAGAGGGCGTAGTAATTTTATTCACGGGCGTTTTTTGTTATGGTTTATAGTATAAAAACGCAATCCGTGCTGAATAATTGTACGCCGTATGTTAAAAAAGTTATAGTGTAAGCGATATGTTATGTTTTTCTGCCAGACGGCGGATATTTAATACCGCATAGCGCATTCTTCCTAATGCCGTATTGATACTGACATTGGTAGAATCTGCAATTTCTTTAAAACTCATGTTTTTGTAGTAACGCATGACGATTACTTCTTTCTGGCTGTCGGGAAGATTGTTGATTAAACGCCGGATATCACTGTGAATTTGGTTTTCAATCCAGATTTCTTCGATTGTGCCTTCACAAATATCTTTATTGTTTAGCAAATCGTACTCACAGTCGTCATTAGAGATGCTGCGAACATTTTTTTCCTGGCGATAATAATCGATAATCAGATTATGGGCAATACGTGTCAACCAGGCTCCGAATTTTCCGTTATCTGTGTAGCGACCTTGTTTAATGGTAATAATCGCTTTCACAAATGTTTCCTGGAAAATATCTTCAGCCAGATCAACGTTCTTGACTATAAAATTGATGTACGATAACAGACGTGTTTGGTGTCGATTAAGGATAATATCAAAAGCCTCATTGTTACCTTGTGCATACAGGCACACAAGGCGCTCATCAGAGTATTGTTTCATCTTTTAGATAATAAATTGATTTAGCGTAGAGGTGTTTCGATATGCAAGTAGTTTAAAATGAGTAAATATTGATTGCACAAATAAAATATTTTTTTTGTTATTAAAAAAGTATTTTTCCCTCTTTTTTATAAGGAAATTGTTTTTTCTAATTGCTTCAAAAAAAAATAATATGATAATAAAGATTAATGTATTTATTACATTTTAAATTCTATATATTTGCCCACTGAATTTTAATAATGAACTTTTTAACTCATTAAATAATTAAGTTTGCTATGAAACCAACACTTTATGTATTAGCTGCTGGAATGGGAAGCCGCTATGGCGGTTTGAAACAATTGGACGGTGTAGGTCCAAATGGAGAAACAATTATGGATTATTCAATTTTCGATGCGGTTAATGCCGGATTCGGGAAAATTGTATTCGTAATTCGTAAATCGTTTGAAGAAGACTTCAAAACTAAGATTGTTAGTAAATATGAGCATATCGTACCGGTTGAAGTGGTTTTTCAGGAATTGGAAAATTTGCCGGAAGGATTTACATTAAATCCTGAACGAGTAAAACCTTGGGGTACTAACCATGCGGTTATGATGGCCGAAAACGTGATTAAAGAACCGTTTGCCGTAATTAACGCAGATGATTTTTATGGCCGCGAAAGCTTTAAGGTATTGGCAGACTATCTGATGTCTATGAATGGTAAAGAAAATGACTATTGCATGGTAGGATATCGTTTGGCTAACACATTGAGTGAGAGTGGGGCAGTTGCCCGCGGTGTTTGTCAGAAAAATACAGAAGATTTTCTTACAAGCGTTGTTGAGCGTACGCATATCGAGCGTGTCGACGGTGTAGTGAAATATAAAGATGACAACGGTGAGTTTATTACAATCGATGAAAATTCGCCGGTTTCAATGAATATGTGGGGATTCACGCCAGATTATTTTAAACATTCGGATGCCTTTTTCGTTGAGTTCCTGAAAAATAACGCAGATAATCTGAAAGCGGAATTTTTTATTCCGTTAATGGTTAACCATTTGATTCAGAATGGTACTTCTCGCGTGAAAGTTCTTGATACTCCGTCTAAATGGTTTGGTGTAACATATGCCGCGGATCGTCCGGAAGTAGTTGCGAAACTACAGGCGCTTGCTGATAACGGCACTTATCCGACTCCACTGTTTAAATAAAATATTTTAGACTTTTTGTCAAGGAAAAATAGGGTACACTTCATTTTTGAAGTGCACCCCCAAAATTCGGATAATTAATTTATAGAAGAGTGGCCCGGTATTGCACCGGGCTCTTTTTGTTTAATCTCTGTTTAATTCTTCTGTTGTTATGCCCCTAACTCTATTTTCTAAATTCCCGATTGATTAAAAATCAGATTTCCCTTACACCTTTTTATATTGCCCTATAGTGGCGTTTGCAACTGCTCCGGAGAGACGCGCCAAAGCCACCCCGGGGTCACGTAAAAGCCGACCCACATTTTC
>JAVWBH010000105.1:3559-9213 GCA_036649595.1 Bacteroidales bacterium | reverse complement strand
AATATTTTACTTCGGCTAACAACGAATCATGATTAGTTGAAAAATGTATCGGAGCTCCTAACGTCTGTCCTCCTCCTACTATCTTTTCAAGAGATGCCTTCCGACCAACTCCCATAGCGGAAATGACACCTGTGCCGACAATCGCTATACGCATTATTTCGCTCTGTTTTGTACGATATAATCGGCAAGCGTCTGCACTGAATAAAAGATTGATTTAGCCGCAGCCGGATCGGCCAACCGAATGCCATACTGCTTTTCAAGAATCAAAATGATCTCTAACGCATCAATCGAATCTAAGCCTAATCCTTCACCGAAAAGCGGAGCATCTGTCGCAATATCCGACGGAGTGATTTCTTCCAGATTCAACGCTTCGATCAACTGATTTTTTAATTCCAATATTAAATTTTCCATATCTCTGTTTATTTTCTTTTTATTATTTTCAAACTCACTTTTCCATTCTGATTTAGGTATTCGCACCAGCCATATACAACAGCTTTCGCCTGCCCACTCAACAGGAGTAATTGAGCATATTCTTTCAGAAACTCACTCTCTTTTTCTTGAATAAAAAAAGTAGTTTCGCCTTGTATTTTATGTTTTATCGCAATTTCGCCGGCTACTACATTCGGTAGGGTATACACAAAAACCGCCGGTGAAACGCCCTCTTCCGAATGCATATCCACATTTTGCTGATGGTGCCCATCGGTATCAAGTGATGAAGAGCGGTTGGCCAAAATCAGGGCTATCTCATTTGGTTCTAATTCGGCTAAGTACTTCTGTTGAGAGGCGAACAGCCGAGCCGCAGCCACATATCCCAACTTACACAAATCATCCATTTTATAAAACTTCAGATTCGGTGATTGCAAGGCTCGAAACTGCTCCCGAATAAACTCCCCAAAATCAGAGTTGAGCGAATCGGTTTCAATAAGTACCGATTCGGACTCTAAATATGTAGTATCATGAGAAGTTTGTTTAGCTGGTTCCCCTTGGTCTAAACTCAACAAAAGAGCGGCATTACAACCACCGAAACCGGATGCCAGTTTTAGGCAATTGCGTCCATTGGCCTTACGATGTAAAGCAGAAAGGTTTAGAGGCATCGACACACCCAATCGGGCAAAACCTTTTGTACCAAACACCATTCTCTCGCGTAACTGATATGCACTCAAAATGGTTTCAATTACACCCGAAGCGCCCAACGTATGTCCCAAATACGATTTAAGGCTATTAACTGGCACATCCGATAAGGCCGCCAAATGCAATGCTTTCGATTCCATCTCATCATTATAGAGCGTAGCTGTACCGTGCGCATTAATAAATCCAATATCGTCGGGTAGTAAGGTGGCCTCTTGCAATGCTTTCTGAATTGCAAAAAACAAACCGTCGCCGGTTCGGGAAGGTCCCGATATGTGATTCGCATCGTTTGAGATAGCACCGCCCCTCACATATACCTCCGGTTTTACAGCAATTTGCGAACTATTTGTCAATAATACGCCCCCACAAGCCTCTCCTAGCGAAAGCCCGTCTCTGGCCTCATCGTAAGGGCGGCAAGGAGTCATACTCACCGAACGGAAGGCATGAAATCCAGTAATTACAAACTCTGATAACAAATCACCCCCCACCACCACAACATGACTGAACTTATCGGCCCTAATCAGCCTTGAGCCAATAATGATTGCCGACACTCCCGATATACAAGCATTCGAAATAACAATGAACTCGGCATGACTATTTAGAGACTTCAATACGTTCGAAGCCATCTGATGCAGATACAAATCGGGATGTAACCCGCCCTTACCTTCGAGCAAATCAATATTCCCCTTGGTTGTGGAAAAAATAAATCCCAGTTTGGGCGTATTCTCGCTAAGTCCCGATTCTTTCAGAATCCGCTTGATGACGATGGCAAACAAACGTTCTAACCGCGTAAGTGCACCCGGCATACCGTCTGAGGAGAAAACCTCTTCTTTTATAAGTGATACCGGATACGATTTCATTAGGTCGAGAGCTTCTTTTCGAGAAGAAAAACCATCTTCATAATTCAATATCCGCGTATAATTTTCTGTTGTTCCGATACCCAAAGAGCTGATCATGCAGTCGGCTCCGAGGAAAATCGGTGGTTCTATTGAATACCCCATTTCCTTTTCCAGTTTTGATAAAAATCGGGAGAAATCAGTTCGAGTTCCCTTTGTTGATTCAGAAACACCTGCACCGTATATCCCGTAGCAATCAGCGTTCCGTCTGATTCTTTCCGAATCACATAATCGAAACATATTTTCGCACCGGGATGAGTGATATAGCGGGTTTCCACAATGGCCGTATCGCCAATTGACAGAGAATTCTTGTATTCAATGCGCATGTCTACAATAGGAGTAAGATATCCGCTTTTGTAAATATCCAAATATCCTATTCCACTGTATTTTTTGCCAAAAGCTTCGCGCCCGTCCTCAAAGTAATGGGCATAATTGCCATGCCAAACAATTTTCATGGCATCTACCTCGCTGTAACGGATTTGGAATCTGGTTTCGCAAACTAGGGCGGCTTCTCTGATCTTGTTTCTTCGTTTATTCATCCGCTACTACTCCTCTCTTTGTAAAGCTATTTTCATCTGTCCCTCAGCGATCACTTTGGATCCAACCGCTACTGTAGCCGATACGAGGGTAATACCCATCATTTCAGCCTCTACCGTAAGAGTCGTTTGCAGCCGGTCGCCTTTTCGGGGCAAATCATATAGGTTCAGTTTATTGACCGAACCGATAAATCCAACCGGTACCGCCTGACCCGTACTGACATGCTCATACCCAACCCGAAGCGCAGCCGACTGGGCGATATGTTCAATCACGCCCCCTTCGACCAACCTATCGTCTTCACAAAAAACATTCTCATCGTTTACGGTCAGCGCGCTATAAGAGTGCGCTTTATGGATTCCAAAAAAGGCATCCACCATCACGATGGGGTCGCGCTGCGGAATGTAATCCAATATCTCTTCTCCCCGAATTAGGGCTTTCTCAAATACTCCCATATAGGTCCTTTCTTTTTTCGTTTCAATCGCAACAAATCCATCATTTCACTTTGGGGATCATCCGGAAAAACCCACGCTTTTCCACTCTCAACGGAGAGGCGACGTGCTAAATCCAAATCGAATTCGGGTGCTACATAATAGTATGGATCAACCAGTGAATGATCTGGCGAAATAATATTTTCGGCAATCACGATGCGGTGTAATTCAGTTTGAGGATATACCCGCATCCCCACATAAGGGAAGAAAACACTGTATCGAATCTTTTTTGAGTTTTCGAACGTTTCTCTCAAACTCCTCTCGCTTTCACCATACCCTCCCAAGATTAGGAAATGGGCGTAATAAATATCGTTTTTCAAACAGATATCCGACGCACTGAGAATTTTTTCGAACGTAAAGTTCTTTCCGTAACTTTGCAACACCTCATCCGAGAAAGACTCCGTACCAAATTCAACGTGCGTCAATCCCGATTTTTTATATAAGCCCATCGCTTCATCTTTAATATTGCGAGGTGAAAAATAGGCCCCCCAAGAGATGTTGAGATCTGCTTTAATCAAGCATTCGGCCAATTCTTGGTTATAACTGTCTTTCAGGTTGAAAACAGAGTCTGTAAAAAAGAAATAGTTTATATTTTTATCCCGTTTCAAACGGGCCATATTATCTACCACTAATTCGGCGTCGAGCGTTCTTACCTGGCGTCCATCAATCGTTGGATACGAACAGTACACACAGTTGTAAGGACATCCTCTTTTGGTCTGAATATTGAGCATACCACTAAATTTCCAATAATAATCAACCAGATCCTCTTCAAAGCGTAAATCGAGCCGATCAAGATAACATTGGTGTGGCAAAATATCTTGCTGAGGTAATTCAGGCAAAACAAGGCCCTCTATCTTGTCGTCCAATTTCTGTTGATCTAACATTTCAATCAGTTGGCGTAAACTTTCTTCACCCTCGCCCACAATACCATAATCCGCCTCCATTTTCGCCATAAAGAGCGATGGGAAAATAGAAAATCCGGCTCCTCCTATAATCAACGGAGCGGTTGTATTGGCTCTTACCACATCGACGATCTCCCGATATCCAGCAAAAAAATTTCCTTCTTTCAGCGAATTGGCTCCGTCGACATTGCGAAAAGAAATCCCCACATAATCGGGATTTTTCATCTTAATCAGCCTGCCCAACTGCTCCATATCAACCAGATTACAATCGATAATCTCGGTTTGAAAACCAGGCAGGGTATTTTCGAGGTAACTTTTCAGATACGAAAGCCCTAACGGATATACCGGATAAGGCTCTTTATGGCGATTTGCTGAAATAAGAAGAATCTGTTTGTGTTTCCTCATTTCCAAAATCTATAAAAATTAAACCATTGATGAGGATATGCGTTAACGATCTCTTCCAATGAATCGATATATTGGGCCATCAGTTCGTTGGGTGTAATATACTCTTTCAAGCGCGCAATTCTGAATTTAAACCGATAGCCCTTTCCCTCACGCATTGAGTAATAAAAAACAACGGGTACTTTCATTTTTGCAGCTAGTAAAAACGGGCCGGCCGGAAAATTAGCTTTCCGATTCAAGAAAGTTTCTTCGATGCTCTTCTCTTCATTTGTAAACCGATCACCTTGAAAACAAACATATTCTCCCCGATCCAAAGCTTGTTTGATTTTTACAATTCCTTCGATTGAATCGGTATTGATGGATATGATTTTATAATTTTCTTTTCGGGCATTGGTTTTTACAACAGTTTTAATCTTTGCATATTCGGCATCAAACATAACAATGTTCATCCGCTCGCCGTAATCACCAAAAAACTGAGATCCAATCTCCCAGGCTCCAACATGAGCCCCTATCAGAATAACCCCTTTGCCCCCATTCAGAACCTGCAAGAAATCATCATAATTATCAAATAAAAAGTCAAATTCATCACTCATTCCCCCTTTCATCGCAATCTTATCGATCAGAGTCTGGCCAAATCGGTAATAATGTGTGTACACCTCACGCATCGACCGGAACAGGCCCGCATGCCGAATCGTGCGGTAATAATACCAAAGAGACCGGGTTGCCTTTGGCGCAAAAGGAATAAAATATCCTACTACCGGATAAAGGAACAGATAAGCCCCCTTTACTCCGATCCATTTTATGATATATATAAAAAAACGGTATCCCCATGCTCCGCCTCTCGATTTAGCGTTCCAATCAAGCTTCTTTTGCTTCATTCATTTTCCGGTTAATCAAGCCTACAAAATCCTGAAATGTTACAATACCCATAAAATCGGGAGCAGTCAAGGTAACGCCGAAATTCTGATCAATCAACACTACTACATCTACCAAATCCAGGCTATCCAACTCGAGCGTTTCCATTAAAGGCGAATCGGGGCTGATTACAGACGGATCAACTTCAAACTCCTCTGCCAATACTTCTATTATTTTATTTTGCAGTTCCATATCTTAATTTATTTTTTTTACGATTAATGTTGAATTTGTACCTCCAAAGCCAAATGAATTCGACAAGAACATATCAAATGAATGATCTATGCGCTCGGATGGAATATTCAGGGTCGATGACACTTCGTCCCCTTCGTGATAATTTAGGTTCGGAGCAACAAAACCACGTTGCATCATTAGCACCGAATAAATGA
>JAVWBH010000105.1:0-3549 GCA_036649595.1 Bacteroidales bacterium | reverse complement strand
CTTGCCCCTGCCATCCACATCTCATGTCCTGTCATGGATTTGGTAGAGGTAATGAACGGACGGCTCGCACTAAATACTTCGGCCAGCGCTTTGCCCTCATTATAATCGCCAATAGGGGTAGAAGTTGCGTGCGCATTGACATAGCCGATTTGATCGGGAGTTATGCCAGCATCTCGAATCGCCATTTCGAGCGATCGCCGTGGTCCGTCTACGCTAGGCACCGAAATATGATCACCATTCGACGAAAAGCCGTATCCGATAATCTCTGCCAAAATCGTTGCCCCGCGTTTTACTGCCGAATCATAACTCTCTATAATCAAGCTCGCAGCGCCTCCGCTCGGTACCAGACCGTCGCGGTTTTTATCAAACGGGCGGGAGGCTTTGGTCGGATCTGCTTCGTTGGCAGAGAAAGCTCCTAATCCGTCGAAACTCCCCACCGAATATTCATTCACCTCTTGGGCTCCTCCACACAACACGCATTCCTGCAATCCCTGCTTAACAAGCAGATACCCCATACCAATGGCATGAGACCCACTTGCACAGGCTCCAGATACGGTAAAATTAATACCGCGTAGGTTAAAGATGACAGACAGATTCATCGTTACCGTTGAGTTCATTGATTGGAATATATTTCCCGAACCCACCAGTGCCGTATTCTTTTTAGCCCGTATCACGTCTACCCCGGTAATTACCGGTTCAGCCGAGCTGTCATTGCCATATAATATACCGACCTCATGTTTAGCTAAAAAGTCTTCGTCAATACCGGCCTGATTAAATGCTTCGAGCGTTGCCATGTAAGCATAATTTGCCTGCTCAGGCATGCAGAGCCGCTTGCGCCGATCCAGCAATTTTTTCAAGTCAGGTTTTCGTAGAATACCCGTTAAAGCAGATCGATAACCAAGCTCTTTTCTTTTAAGATCTATCCCAATACCAGACTTCCCATTGTATAAGGAATCTGTTACCTCTTCGCAGTTTTCGCCAATACAAGAATAGATGCCCATTCCTGTTATTACTACTCTGTTATTCATTAAATTCGGTTTATTACGTATAAAGTCCGCCATTGATAGAGATCGTTTCACCGGTAATGTAAGCCGCTGCCGGAGAAGCCAAGAAACCAACTAATTCGGCCACCTCTTCCGGGTTACCAAATCGGCCGGCCGGAACCAGTTTTTTTAAAGAGGCTTCGTCGAGCCCATCGAGCATCTCTGTTTTCACAAAACCCGGCGCAATAGCATTCACCGTAACCCCTTTACGGGCCACCTCTTGGGCCAATGATTTGGTGGCGGCAATTACCCCACCCTTAGCAGCCGAATAATTAGCCTGACCGGGCATCCCTTTTATCCCGGATAAAGAAACAATGTTGATAATCCGACCAAAGCGCTTAACCAGCATATTTTTTAAAAGCGGTTGTGTTACATGATAAAAACCGTTTAATCCAATATTTATCACCGAACTCCACTCCTCTCCGGTCATCCATAACATCAGATTATCCTTCCGGATACCAGCATTATTGATACATACTTCAATATAGTGATCTGGATGATTTCGATGCCATTCTGTAAGAGAATCGTTTACTGCCTTCGAATCGGCCACATCAAAACACAATAACTCACCATCCGATCCGAGTTCTCGTACACGCGATAGGGTGATCTCGGCTTCGGTCTTATTCGATACATAATTAATGAGGATATGATAGCCCATAGTGGATAATTTCAAACAGACTGCTCGACCAATACCACGGCTCCCTCCTGTTACCAATGCATACTTCATTTATAAATAATTTGATTTTTCAACAATGCTTTCACCTGTGCAAATTCTTTATAATAAGGCACATCTTCCACAATCACTGGCATGATTTCCCGTATTTTCAGATACATGGATTGCGATTGTGGCGATAATAAAGAGGCAATTTCCAAACAGTCTATAGCCTGTGCCAACGACACAAAATGGAGGGCCATCACCTGAAATGCATTTTCAATCACAATTTTGGCAATGAGAGCCGAATTAGTACCCATACTCACAATATCTTGATTATCATTATTATTAGGAATACTGTGTATATACATTGGTGTCGATAAAGTCTGACATTCGGCCGTCGTAGAGGTTGCCGTAAACTGTGCTGCTTGCATACCGTAATTCAAGCCCAATACACCTTTGTTCAAAAATGGAGGCAAAATACCGTTTACTTTTTCATTGTAGAGGTAATTAAGCTGCCTTTCAGTCAACATAGTTAGTTTGGTAATTGCAATTTTCAGCTTATCCATCTCAAAAGAAACATAATCCCCATGAAAGTTACCTCCGTGATATACAAACCGACTCTCCGGATCTACAATAGGATTATCATCCACCGAATTTAGTTCCGCCTCTAGTACAGCTTCAGTATTGAGTAGCGTATCAAGTATTGGTCCTAGAATCTGCGGTACACAGCGAAGCGAATAATAGGGTTGCACTTTATGTTCAAACATCTCTTCATTATGCTTCTTGTACAGTTTTTCCTCCCGTTTTTGCAAGCGTTGGCTTCCATTGGCCAGTTCCCTCATTTTCTTTGCAATCTGCTGTTGTCCAAGATGTGGCTTTAGATTATTGAGTTCTTCTGCCATAAAATCGTCATACGAAAAAGCAACTTCATTCATCATCACGGATGCCAATACAGAAAGGTCTACTAATTGACGGGCATAAAATGCATTTACCATACCAATACCGGTCATCACGGCCGTCCCATTTGCAATAGCTAACCCTTCGCGGATATGCATTTTTAACGGTGTTAGCCCCAAGCGGTCAAAAACCGTTTTAGCCGGAAGTAGTTCGTTCTGATAAAACACCTCACCTTCACCAATTAAAGTTAAAGCCAAATGTGATAGTTGAACCAAATCCCCACTTGCCCCCACACTGCCGTGCTCGGGTATATACGGATAAATATCTTGATTAATAAACTCTGCCAGCAATTCAATTACCTCGATATGCACTCCTGATTTTCCTTTCAAAAAGGTTTCGATACGCGCTATCATTGCTGCTTTTACATATACGGGAGCCAAAGGCGCCCCTGCACCGGTCGCATGACTCCGGATAATATTATATTGTAATTGGTTCAGTTTATCCTCAGGAATACGATATTGAGCCATCGGCCCAAAACCTGTATTGATTCCATAAATAACCTTATCTTTCGAATATTCACTTAGAAAGTTAAAACAACTCGTAACCATATCTCGTTCAGCAGGACCAATGAGTAATTTATCTCCCTGCAATATTCTACAAACCTCTTCTAAATCCATAAAAATCAACTTTTTATTGCGTGTTTTATGCTATCCTTATTGAGCAAAACACCATCTTTCTAGCACTAAAGTCTTTTATATATTTTATTGCAAAAATATAAATTTATAAATAATTATTAATTAAGGATAGTTTAAATTATTCAATACACAGTGTATTTAACTATTAGGCAACTACCCTATATCGTTTTTTTTCCTGATTACAAAGCTTATTACGACATAATCCCTAATTTACACTTATAACTTATTTCCATTCAGCCTATTTTTAGTATATTTGTAT
>JAVWBH010000104.1:582-9214 GCA_036649595.1 Bacteroidales bacterium | reverse complement strand
AAATAAAGAAAATCCGGCTATCCGTATCTCCGGGCATATCGTTGACCCTACAGGCGAACCGATCATCGGCGCAAACGTATTTATCAAAGGACAGCAAGTCGGAGTAAGCACGGGGGTGTCGGGCGAATATACACTTCAGGTACCCGAACAATCGACAATCGTTGTATCTTACCTTGGATTCATGCCTTATGAGTTTGTTGCCGTAAGCGAGAAGCCTCAGAAAATCATATTGAAACCCAACACAGAAGAACTCGAAGAAGTAGTCGTTGTCGGATACGGAACACAGCTAAAAAGAGATCTGTCGGGATCCATCACCTCTATCAAGCCCGAAAATATAAAAATGGGACTTATCACAAACGCCGCCCAAATCCTGAAGGGACGTGCTGCCGGCGTGCATGTAAAACAGAACTCATCCGAGCCGGGAGGCGGAATTTCAATACGTATCCGCGGTACGGGATCCATCAGTTCAAATAACGAACCCCTATATGTTATCGACGGATATCCCACCGAATTGGGTAACGACATCAACCCGGGCGATATCGAGTCGATGGAAGTTTTAAAAGACGCCGCCGCTACTGCTATTTATGGTGCGAGAGGTGCCAACGGAGTAATCCTCATCACAACGAAGCATGGTAGAGAAGATAAATTCAGTATCGACTACTCTTACAACCTAACTTCAAAAACACTGGATAATCCGTTCAAACTGATGAACGCGAAAGAATATATTCGCTGGCAATATGACTTTGCGACAGACCGCCAGGAAATTCCGCCTTATACTTTAGCCCAAATTGACGCATGCGAAGGAGAAGGAACAGATTGGATGGACGAGACCACCCGCAACGCCCTTACCCAAAATCATCAATTCGCGATTACAGGAGGTTCGAAAAAACTTAAGATGGCCATCAGTGCCAATTATCTGACAGACGACGGTATTTTGAAGAATACATCATTCGATCGTTTTACAGGCCGCTTGAACCTTGAATACAATTTCAATGAGAAAGTGCGTTTCGGATCAAACATGTTTTTTGGCCGCACACAAAAGAACTATCAAAACTACGGGCTTGAAAGCGCTGTATCCAATGTCATGTACAACATCCTGACAGCGTCTCCTTTATCGAAACCCGACGGCGGCACATGGATCGGAGATCCGACCGGCCCGAAACCCCGAATCCTGACACAACTCTTCGACCCAAAAATTGAAGCGCGCACCAATAACATGTATGCTTCTATTTTTGGCGAAGCCGATATTCTCCGGAATTTGTCAGCTCGCGTACAATATACCTATGGCAATAGCTTTACGAAAGATGCACAATATTATCCTAAATCTACAACCACAGGTTCTGCTGTCGACGGTCAGGCATCTATACATAACTACAGCAACGAAAACCAGCAATTTGATGCAGTCCTTCGTTTCCATGATGAATTTGTAAAGAAACACACATTGAATGTCATTGTCGGAACCTCTCTATATAAAAACACCAATGAAAACAGTGGCATACTGGCTACCGGATTTACCACCGATGAACTGTTGTTTAATAATTTGGGGGCGGCGAAAAAGAAAGAGTCCATCAATTCGGCAAAAATACAAAAGACGGCAGCATCTTTCTTCGGACGTCTTGAATACAAGTTATTGAATAAATATATTCTAAACGCCTCAATGCGTATGGACGGAGCTTCCAACTTCGGCAAAGGCAATAAATGGGGATATTTTCCATCTGTTTCCGGAGCTTGGCAAATTGGAGAAGAAAAGTTCATGTCATTTGCCAGACCATGTATGTCGAGTTTCAAACTCAGAGGTAGTTACGGATTATCCGGAAATGACGGAATCGGATATTATATGTCGAAATCACGCTTCGGAATGGTAGAGGTATTTTTAGGAGGAGATGCCAATGTAATCGGCAGTTTCCCGATCAATGCCGCAAACCCGAATCTGAAATGGGAAACAACCTCTCAAATGAATGTAGGTACGGATATCACATTCTGGAATGCCCGGTTAGAGATCAACTTCGATTATTATATCAAGACAACCCGCGATCTGCTAAATCCGATTAATATCGAATCGGCAAATGGTTTTAAAACGATTTTGGGAAATGACGGAAAAATTGAAAACAGGGGATTCGAAATCTTCCTGAAAAGCGTGAATTTCGATAAGTCGAATTTTAAATGGATCACGACCTTTAATATGTCTCAAAACAAAAATAAAGTATTGAAGCTCAACAGCGGCGAAAGCAGATACTACTCGATCATGCCGCATGGATGGTATAACAACACAGAATATACCGTCTTACGAGAAGGCGCTTCTCTCAGCTCTATTTATGGTTATGTGTTTGACGGCATTATCCAAAAGGGTGAGACTTATGCGAGCCAGCCGAAATCAGTTGCCGGCGATCCTAAATTCCGGGATATCAATGGCGATAACATTATTAATGATAAAGACCGGACCATTATCGGCAACGGGAATCCGGATATGATTTTCGGGATGGATAACTCATTCAAGATATGGGACTTCGACTTATCTTTATTCATTGATGCATCTTATGGAAATGAACTGTTGAACGTAAATAAACTGATTCTGGAGCGCGGCCGCTCAAAGGATGCCATGAAAAGATGGACAGAAACAAACCCGTCAAACGAAGTACCTAAAAACGGATATCAGAAAAATGATAATTTACAATACGGATCTTTTGTAAACACCCGGTTTGTAGAAGATGCCAGTTTTATCCGCTTACAGAATATTGAAATAGGATATACCCTGCCAACAAAACGAATGGGTCAGTTTGGGAAAGTAGTCCGTAACATGCGTGTTTTCGCGAATGCACAAAATCTCGTAACCTTTACCAAATATACCGGATTCACTCCCGAGGTAAGTACTAACGGACAATCCGCCGTAACCCAGGGGTTGGATTTCAATTCTTATCCGGCTTATAAAACATTCAATTTCGGAGTAAACATATCATTCTGATAATCAAAGAAAATATCAACAATGATATCAATCTGTAAAATCTTATAAATCTATTCTGATGAAAATAAAAAATATAATAACCCTGCTTGCATTGTGCGGTACGCTTACCTCCTGCAATGAATATCTGGACGAAGTCATTTATTCGGAACTAGTGACAGAAAATGCATTCGTCACCCAATCGGATGCAGAAGCTTCTGTTAACGGGATCTATAAAATGTTGAACTCATCAGGTTACGGCCTTTACTGCACACAAGTTCTGTTGATGCAGGAAACCAGTACAGATGTAAACTGTAAAATCAACAATAAATACGAAACCCTTTCGTGGACTAATCTGGATCAGGAAACAGAAAATACCTGGAGCGATTTTTATACCATGATCAAAAGAGCAAATACAGCTATCGATAATATTCCGAAAATTGCGGACAGTGAGTTTACAAAGAAAAATGAAGAAACAAAACAGGATCTGAAAAAGCGATATTTAGGAGAGGCTTATTTCCTTCGCGGATTTGCATATTACATGCTATCTGACCTCTTCTATAAAGTGCCTATTATTACCGACAGTGAAGAAGACGTTTTTAAAGAAAAAAAATTAGCCTCCATAGAAGATATCGAACTATTAATCGAATCTGATTTCCGGCAGGCTATCGATGCGCTTCCCAACAGGTATCCCGGCAACAACGAAGCCGGACGTGTAACGCAGGGAGGGGCATATGGTATGATGTGTAAACTTCTTATGCGCCGCGCTGCCCGGAATAAGGATGCGAAAGAGTGGGCCAATGCGCTTACTTTCTGCGACAAAACATTAGAAGCGGGATATGAATTGTTGCCAGACGTATGGGATGTATTCAATCCGGCAAACAAATATAATAATGAAATCATTTTCGATGTAAAGGCAAACGAAAACTCGGTAAGCGGTTCTTCTGCCATTGGCATGATGTTTACGCCATGGAGTTATGATTGCGGATGGGACAATATGGCGATACCTCTGGAATTTGCATGGACTTTCGATCCGGAGGACCAACGGCTTAAAAAGCTTATCCTCACACAATACGGGAATGTCTATAATAGCCCTGAACCTGAAAGCGAGACCAATTTTAAACAATATTTCTTTGCTCCCATGTCTCTGAGTCAGGTAGGAACCCTTACGGAAGAAACAAGTTCACACCGGAATAATGAAATGCGCGAAGTTTGTACTCAAAAGTATAAGTATACCAAACCGTTGTCTTACAACTATTATACCGGAAATAACTTCGTAATTCTGCGTCAGGCTGATGTGATCTTGTGTAAAGCAGAAATCCTAAACGAATTAAACGGCCCGACACAAGAGGCGGTCGACCTCATCAATATGATACGCGAAAGGGCATTCGGCAACAATACCCACAATCTTGTATTAGCCGCGTTTAACGATAAGTTATCTTTCCGCCGGGCTATTTGCAATGAACGTGCATGGGAGTTGAATAATGAGGGACACCGAAGATCTGACCTGATCCGTATGGGACTCTGGAAAGAAAAATTAGGCCTTTACATTAATACGCTGACTAAACGCTGGAAAAAGTTTGAAGAAGCAGGGAATAAAGGAGCATCCGACAATGCAAAAGTATACCCGACTGATCTGACAGATGATTTAATGTATTATCCGATCCCTAAACGGGAAACAGACCTGAATCCGGACCTTTTAAACAATCGTCCGTAATCAATACTCTTCTCTGCTAACTATTTATTTTTACCATGAGAATATTTATATTTTTATTTTCTTTGACTGTACTGTTATCCTGCCGGCAAGAGCCGGCAGATAATCAGGCTACTCGTTTCATTTCGTCAATCACAGCAGAAACAGATCCGGATAATGCTCTTAGAGAAAAAATCCGGATCGACTTCAAGACCCGTGTTCCGTATTATATCGAATATTGGAAAGCATCAGATGAATCATCCTTACGAAAAACAAGAAGATATGATTGTAATTCGGAACAGGAAGTTGAATTACTTCTTTTAGAACCGGCTACTCAATATCACTTCTGTGTTCATTTGGAAGATCAGAATCAAATCGTGAAATCAGATATTTATTCTTTTACGACAAAAGGACTGCCCGGATGGATTTCCACTTATGAGCGCGAAGATTTTATTACCGAACCGATACAGAAAAAAGGGTATATCCATATTGCGTCTAAAACCGCACCCGGATATCTGTTCTTACTCAACGATAAAGGAACAATCGTTTGGTATCAGTCGGTAGGCAAAGGGGTAAACGTATCTACGTTCGACCCCCGATTCAACACATTCCAGTGTATACTGGGCAATCATCCCGCCAATCAATTTGCGGGAAGTGAGATTTTGGTTATCGATTTATGGGGGAAAATCCATCTGAAGAAACAACATTCGGAACTCAAAAACGGATTTGTCCATCATGACATGCGGCGCCTTGAAAATGGCAACTTGATTGTCGTTAACTACGTACCTAAAACATTCGACCTGACTAAATGGGGCGGCACGAATACGGAAACCGTAGTAGGCGACGGATATACCATCCTGGATATGACCGGTAAAGAGGTATATGCCTGGGACTGCTTCAATGAAATGAATCCGCAAAATGATCCGGATATCATGGGTACACTCGGAGCTTTGGGGCCGGTAAGGGAAGACTGGCTACATGCAAACTCCATTCAGACCGACAATCAGGGATATGTATATATGTCTTTCAACTGGATCAACCAAATCTGGAAGATAGATGGTAAAACCGGAAAAGTTGTATACCGACTGGGGAAAGATGGAAATATCAATTTGCCGGCAGAAGCCCTTACTCAAGGGGTTCATTCTGTAAGCATCGCGGAAAATGGAAATATTCTGTTCCTGGATAATGGTCAGGAAACGGCGATATCCAGAGCGGTAGCTGTATCGGTCAACGAATCGGGCAGAGAAGGTAATATCAATCTGAATATTTCCTTTCCGAAGGAATACAGCACTAAATTTCAAGGAAGCGTCTATCCATTATCCGACAATTTCTACTT
Source organism: Bacteroidales bacterium (assembly GCA_036649595.1). Lineage (GTDB taxonomy): Bacteria > Bacteroidota > Bacteroidia > Bacteroidales > JAUNSR01 > JAUNSR01. The sequence goes on along the minus strand of JAVWBH010000104.1, from coordinate 3,247 downwards.
ATACGGATCCAGCAATAAAAACGCAATTTTATTTTCGGATTCATCAGGCGAAATATATCGGAAAATCACGACAAAACATGCATTTTTCAGGGCTGAATATATTCCGGAAATAAACTATTAACTCCTCAAAATCATCATTATGAAAAATACGATTCTGAAATTCACCTCTCTCCTGCTCGCTATTTTTTTTTCTTGCAACGACACCGACGGAATAAATAAGGACAAGACCGGAAAAATACTTCAAAATCAATGGGGTTTTAACAGTCTGTCGGGATGGACTGACGGCTCGCAGAATATGGACGGACTTAAAAATTATGCCATTCAGGGTGATACGCTCAGAATATTTACCCGCCCGAATACATGGGACAGGCCTAAAGTCCATACACAGACTAATCAGTACACCCGCGGATTATATCGTTGGCGCATTTATGTTCCGGAGATGGGCGAAGGAGATATGGCCAGTATCGGAGCCTTCATCTATTACGACGATCAGCATGAACTTGACTTCGAAATCGGATACGGAACAGCTGTCGACCGCAAACAAGTAAATGCTGCCCCGGATGAATTATTAGTATTTATGACTTCACAGCATTTCCCTTATAAATCAGTATTCAAAACAATAAAAGCCAACAAATGGTATAATTTTGATCTGGATCTGAACATAATAAACGGGAAATATGAAGTTACCTGGCTTATTGATGGTATCGAGAAAAATAAGCTCGCACTGCTCTATGGAGAAGAAATTCCGTTTTATATTTTCTGCAGTGTCGAAAACCTGAAATTCTTAGGTGATCATATCCCAAACGAAGAAAACTATGCCCTGTTTGATTATGTATCGTTTTATCAATAAAGCAGAAGAGTCAGATCGGATAAATTCCCGGTCTGACTCTTTTTTGTTATTGGGTTGTAATGTCTTATGCATGCCCCCTATACCTTGTTTGAGAACCCTACTATAGAGAGGAATAAAAAGGAGTAATGTTTTTTTAATAAATCAACACGTTAAGGACGTATATTCTCTCTAAGAATCCTAATTTTATATTCAAATTCAAATATATTTTTATGAAAACCAAGTTGATTCCTTTATTTGTTCTTTTATTATTTGCCGGTTGCCAATCTAAAAGTAAAACTTCGCCCGAACAGCAACCCCTTGTCGGTACAGACCGCGATGCAAAAGGATGTATCGGCTCGGCAGGATATGTATGGAGTGATCTTCGTCAGGAATGTATCCGCCCGTTTGAGGCCGGTATCGCATTACAACCCGCTCATACTACGCCCGGACAAGCCGTTTTTGCAGCCTACCTCGTATTTGCCCAAGACTCGGGTAAGGTGGAAGTTTTTATGCAGGATGGGAAAAATGTGATTTTAGATCGTCTCACAAATGTACCTGAAAACAATATCTGGCAGAACGGACAGCAAAAACTGGTTGTTTCAAAAACAGCAAATGAGTGGAATATCTCACAAAACGGCACCGTAGTTTACCTCAAGAAATAACAATCAGAAAGATAACCTTCCCGCCTTATTCCACAACCTTTTTCATTTTCCGACTGTTTTAATTGAAACAAAACAGTCTATTTTATGAATTTAGGCTTAGTCAGAAATATCAGTTAAGAAACAACCATTATGACAACGAATAAGAATATCTTGTTTACCGCTTATCAGATGGGTAAAATTACGCTTAAGAACCGAATCGTAATGCCCCCGATGACGCGCTCCCGGGCAGAAAAAGGAGAAGTTGCAACAGATATGATGGCAACCTATTATGCACAACGGGCAGGCGCCGGATTGATTATTTCAGAAGGGACTCAAATCAGCCAACAAGGAAGAGGATATGCCTGGACACCGGGCATACATACGCCTCAACAGATAGAGGGATGGAAAAAAGTAACAACGGCAGTACATAAGGCAGGCACCTATATTTTCGCGCAATTATGGCACGTAGGCCGTATTTCACATACTTCTTTGCAGCCCGACGGTCAGGCACCCGTTTCTTCTTCTCCTCTGGTAGCTGCCGGTGTAAAGGTGTTTATCGATCCCGAAGGTAAAGGGCCTGAAGGAGGAGCCGGCGACATGGTTCAGCATTCCACTCCCCGCGCATTGACAATCCCAGAGATTAAGGCGATTGTAGAACAATACCGGCAAGCTGCACAAAATGCAATCGATGCCGGATTCGACGGCGTAGAGATCCATGCAGCCAACGGATATCTGATCAATCAGTTTATTGATTCGCAAGCCAATACCCGCACAGACGAATATGGGGGTTCGCTTGAAAATCGCTTACGCTTTCTCAAAGAAGTCACCACTGCCGTAGCGGATCAAATCGGTAAAGACCGTGTCGGAGTACGGCTTGCCCCTTTCACCTCATTAAACGGCACGATAGACGATACACCCGAACAAACATACCTCGAAGCCGCTAAGCTGATAAATGAAATTGGTGTCGTCTATATCCATATCGCCGAAGCGGATTGGGAAGATGCACCGGGGATGCCCCTCTCCTTCCGGAAAGAATTGCGGGAAGCATTCAAACATACCATTATCAATTCAGGCAATTATGACAAAGAAAAAGCGATGAATGCCATTACATTGGGATGGTGCGACCTGGTTGGTTTCGGACGTGCTTTCATTGCGAATCCGGATTTGCCTTATCGGCTTGAACATGACCTCCCGC
>JAVWBH010000104.1:0-572 GCA_036649595.1 Bacteroidales bacterium | reverse complement strand
GGAACACTTATTTCGGGGGCGGTGCAAAGGGCTATATCGATTATCCTTTTTACAACGAAAAAACGGAATGACAGATTGCTCTTTTCTTTAATCCGTAATAAAAACTGATTATCATCTAACTACCGTTACCTCTTTGGGGGATTTTATAATACTTTTTACATTTCCATGTTTATCTTTTTCATGGCGTACATAAATAGCGCCATAAGGAGTCGGATAGGTTCCTTCCGCCCAGTCCAAATCCCCCAGACAAGGACGGATCCGAACTTTCCGACAACCCGGCTCAATCACTTTTATACCCAATACATATTCACTAAGCCAGGGTGTGGGGCCGGCAGACCAGCCATGACAAAGGCTGTGGCGATAGCCTTTATAACAATGGTCGCCATATTCCCGATGAACATCTATTTTATTACCGGATGGCAGCTCATCAATGCGCGCGCCGTTTTTTAGCCAGTCAATATCAAAGTCTTCCCAAAAGGTGGTTGCACCCAAGCTGAGCATTCCTCCCCAATATTGCCGGATAATATCTAATGCGCCCCGGTAATTACCGGCCAAAGCCATCGCCTGGAGCA
>JAVWBH010000103.1:0-9238 GCA_036649595.1 Bacteroidales bacterium | reverse complement strand
CCCGTCCATACCGCTTAAAGCCTCGGAATCGGAAGATTTCGGGGCTTTTTTGTATGTCGGAAATCTCAAAAAGTGAATTCGACCTGAAATAGGCTTCTGTAAATTCCTATTACGTCGCACCGTGCCGTTTTTATTCATTTCTTTCTAATTCCCGATCAATAAAAAACTTTACCATTACCCCTTTTTATCTCTGCTTATAGTGGGGTTCGCAACCTCTCCGCTCAGCCCGGCTTTAGCTCGCGCGGAAACCGGCTTTAGCTTCCGGAAGCGTTGATGCGTCTCCGCCCGAGCTAAAGCCGGGCTCAGTGCAAGCTAAAAGCGGTTTCCGCGGAGAGGTTGCGAACTACACTATAGGGCCTTTTAAAACAGGGTATAGGGATTCTTAAATATGTCAATAATTTAATTTGAAAATTTCTGGATTCATCAACTATATCATACTTTCCGCCAGATTCAAATAATGCTTATCTACCTTTTTTCAGATAATCCGATAAATATACTGAAGAACATATTATAATATATTTAAATTTATTATGCATTATTTATATTTACCAATCCTTATATCTAATTTTTCTCTTTGTCAAAATATTTTCGTCTACTCCTGGGAATGATAATTTCTAAGCTAATATTTGCCAGGCGTCAAGTCTAAATTATAAGACAACCTTTCATCTATAATTTTACATCTAACTTATCTCTAATTACATATTCATCTTTTAATGAAAAACACGAATGAAACAAACAAACCGGAAACACTTAAAAACACCTTTTAAACAAAACCATTTTCCGCAAAAAATAGTAGGCACCACATTAGCTTTTCTATTTACAATACCTTTAGTAAGCGGCGCAACAACAAGTTACCCAAAAGAAAATCCCGGTATATCAATTCACGAATCTAATCAGAATACTCAACCTGTTACGATTGTGGTCACAGATATGCATGGAGCATTGATTGGAGCCAACGTCAGTATCAAAGGGACCACCATCGGAGGTATGACTGATCAGAACGGAAAAGTGACATTAACAAATGTTCCCGGAAATGCCACTTTACAAATATCCTATATTGGTTATCAGACCAAAGATATTTCTGTAGATAATAAAAGTATTCTCAATGTGAATCTGATAGAAGATTCAAAAGTTTTGCAAGAAACAGTCGTTATCGGATACGGTACCATGGAGAAAAAACAAGTAACAAGTTCTGTTACGTCTCTTTCTGGCGACGATCTGCTGACCGGGATCGGAGGTTCTTCTATAGCCTCCGCGATGCAAGGGAAAGTCGGAGGTCTGGTTATTTCCGGAAATGGAAGTCCGAATTCCGAAAACACCTTCCAGCTCCGTGGTATGACTTCAATTAATGCCGGGAAATCTCCTCTTATAGTCATTGACGGCTTTCCGGGTGGAGATATTCGGTCTTTAGTACAAGAAGATATTCAATCTATCGATGTACTTAAAGACGCTTCGGCCGGTGCAATTTATGGTACTCGCGCAGCTTCAGGGGTTATTTTGATTACAACGAAAAGCGGGTCAAATACAAATGGCAAAGTAAAACTAACTTATAGTACAGAACTTTCAAAAAAGCAGGATTACGGAAAATTAGATATGCTCTCAGCTGACGAATATGCAGCTTATGAGCGTGGTACGGATTACGGATCACGGGTTGACTGGTATGAAGAAATGATTAATCATAAGAATTTTTCTCAAAAACATCATATAATACTTGAAACAGGCAATGAATATGCACAACTCTATACCTCATTTACGTATGATAAGAATGAAGGGATTGCAATAGAGGATAACCGCGAAGATTATGCCGGCCGCATCAATGCTACCTTCAAACTTTTTGACGGGTGGCTGGAAATTCGAACCAATACGGATTATAGGCAAGCTGCCAGAAATAATAATTTCCCAAACTTTCAACAAGCTCTTCGAAATAATCCGACACGCTCGCCGTATGATCCGAATTCAACATCCGGATATAATGTCTGGACGAACGAGTCTCTGGATTATAATACCGTTGCGGATGCCAAATTAAGGGATTATTATGGACTCGATAAATGGTTTAAACCAGATGTAAACTTAAAGCTGAATATCAAACCGATTCCGGGCCTTTCGTATAAACAAGTATTCGGATATGAAAACAGACAATGGGAAAATCACGTATATCAATCTAAATATCACCGACAGGAAGTTTCTGATTCACGAAAGGGATATGCTTATTTAGGATTTAGCAAGACCGAGAACATTACATCCGAAGGATATGCCAATTATATCAATGAATTTAAGGGCCACAGTATTAACGCCTCATTCGGATATTCTTATTTTGAACGAAACGGTGAAGGATTCAGCATGAAAAATTATAATTTTTCAAATGACCTGATCAAATACTGGAATATCGGTGAAGGATCTTATTTATCTGACGGAAAAGCGGAAATGTCTTCCAGTAAAGATATCAGCCAGCATCTGTTCTCTGTATTCGGTCGCGCAAATTATGCTTATCAAGATAAGTATATGGCGTCTGCCAGTATCCGCAGAGAAGGATCCTCTAAGTTTGCAGCAGATAATCGCTGGGCAACCTTTTGGTCATTATCGGCCGGGTGGCGATTATCGGGAGAAAGATTTTTATCCGGTCTTACCTGGATAGATGATTTAAAAGTCAGAATCGGATATGGAGTTACCGGCAACAACGATTTCGATTCTTCTTATATGGCAAATATGCTTGGTTCGGATGCTTATTGGATGTTACCAGACGGGAGTTGGGCATATTCATATGGAAAAACTCAAAATGTGAATCTTAATTTAGGCTGGGAGGAAAAAAAGGAATGGAATCTGGGAATCGACTATGCATTTTTCCAAAACAGATTATACGGTAAATTCGATTTATACAGAAGAAAGATAGACGGAATGATCTATAGCGTAAAAGTTCCACAACCTCCTTATACACAAGGACACCAATACCAAAATATTGGCAATATGGAAAATAGAGGTTGGGAGTTCGAGATCGGAGGAGATATCGTCAGAAGTAAAAATTGGAATTATACCACAAACCTTAATTTAAGTCATAATAAGACGAAGATTCTATCCTTATGGGGGAATAATACTTATTATACTTCAAATGGACTTCCTTCACCGGGAAACCCGGGCGATGCAGTCCGGATTGAAGAAGGAACAACTGTTGGCAGTTTCTTCATTTGGAAATTCGCAGGTTTTGATGAAAATGGTGATTTTCTGTTATATAATAAAGACGGAAAGGTTATTCCGGCAAAAGAAAAAACACAGGCTGATAAACAATACATCGGAAATTACACTCCCAAAATTATTGCATCCTGGAATCATGTTGTCCGGTATAAGAATTGGGATTTAGGTGTCAACCTCCGCAGTTGGATAGACTTCGATGTTTATAATACAATCAATATGTATTTTGGTATTAAGAATGTAGACGACTTAAATGTATTAAAAGCCGCTTATGGGAAATTCGATCACATATCCGGAGAAAAACAATTATGCGATTATTACCTTGAAGACGGAACATTCCTGAAAATTGACGCTATTTCTCTTGGCTATACTTTACCTATGAAAAAATACACCAAATACATGGATCGGATTCGCATCTATGGGACTGTCGGAAATGTAGCAACTTTCACAAAGTATAGCGGGATGAATCCGGAAGTGGATATTACCGGATGGGAAGGCGGTATGGAATGGTTCACTGAAATCTATCCGCAAGTGCGCACTTATACCATCGGCCTACAAGTTAATTTCTAATATTATAAAATACCAATAGATGAAAACAAATAAAATTCTGAAATTCTTCTGCACAGGAATCCTCCTGAATGTAATGAATACATCTTGTGATATCGAGCCTACATTTTACTCTCAGGTAGTTCCTGAAACCTTTTATGAATCGCAAGACAATGTATGGCAAAGATTTAACCGTCCGTTTACACATTGGAGATGGTATTTAGGGCAAAGTGACTCGCGTTGGTTATTACAAGAATTAGGTACAGATGAATTCTGTTTGCCAACTCGCGGGAGTGACTGGTATAACGGGGGTGTTTACCAATCATTCCATCACCACGAATACTATGACCAGATGAACTCTATTTCAGACGGCTGGACTAACTTCGCTATGGGAATAGCCCTGGCATGGGATGCCCTTGAAGATTTGCAGACAATTGATTTTAAAAAACTCGGCTTTGAAGATGGAGTACGAGAATCAATGCTCAAACAGCAACAAGCGCTTGTGGCCTCTTTCTATCTGGACGGATTAGACTTTTTCGGCGGTGTTCCACTTTATAGTACAACGCAATGTGACGTCAAAGGGCGGTCGACAGATATAGAGACCTTTAATTTTATCGATTCGCTTCTTACAGATGCAATCCCCGAATTACCTCTAAAAGAAGAGTTAGGAGGATTCGAGAATGGCAGTATTAACCGGGCGGCTGCCGTCACGTTGAAAATACGCTTATACTTCAATGCAAAAGCATATATCAATAAAGAGATGTTTTCGGAAGCCGCAGTTTTATGTGAGGAGCTAATAGCCGGGAAATATGGTAAATATTCGCTTGATGATGACTGGACCAATATATTTGGATTCAAGAATGAAAATTGTCCGGAGATTATCTGGTCAATACCAAGTCAGAATGCAAAACTCCAGACGGACGGGATGTATTGGTCTCGCATGGTGCCCTACAATTTTAAAAACTATTTAGGGGGATTGGAAAATTCCGGTTCAGATAACGGCATGTGCTTAATTCCAAGCCTGGATCCTACCGGGAAAAAATATACATACAAGTTAGGAGGTGCTTATGAGAAATTTGACGACGCTGATATCCGCAAACAATGTTATGTATATGAAGGGAATGGAAAATATAAAGGGATGTTCATTGTAGGCGAATTGATTAATCCCACAAATCCGGCATGGAAATGCATGGGTAACAGAGAATATAAAGGTAAAGTTATTATCGAAAGAGATCAGATCGCTTATTTCGCCAAAGTCGGAACTCCTGAATATCCTACATTAGAATCACTCCCCTCTACCATCGCACATGCAGAAGAATCATCCGGTATCCGGGTTACTAAAAGAAGCCCCCGCCCCAACCAGTCGGATGTTGATCTGATGTACAATCCTGATATTCCGGTAATCAGACTTGCTGAAATTTACTATACATTGGCAGAATGTAAAATGCGTAGCGGCGATTTACAAGGTGCCTCTGATATTATCAATTCGATTCGCAAGCGCTACTTTGAGAACGGAAATGATATGAATCCCGTTACTCCGGCTAATCTTGACAAATACAGAATGCTGGATGAATGGCAACAAGAATTTCTGGCAGAGGGACGGCGACGTACTGACTTAATTCGCTGGGATGCTTATGTAACAGAAGACTGGTGGGATCATAAAGCAACAAATAACAAAAACTTAAACAGATTCCCTATCCATGCCAGCATCATGGATGCAAATAATTTACTGAATCAAAATCCGGGGTATTAAATGGAATACCTTGATGTAAAACCGGATGTAAAAATCATTTCATAAAATAAACCAATACGAAAAAGGATTGGGATCCAGGAGCATAGGATCTCAATCCTTTTATTTTTCAATAATCACTTTCTACTACTTCTCTGATCTGATTGAGAAAAATAGCACGAATAACGACAATCGGGCAATAAGAGAAGAATGCAGCGGTTAGTATATTTTATCTTAGATAACCATAAAATTGTTATTTGGGTAATTGCTGTTTGGCGAACCGATCCGGTTCTTAACCATAAATGGTTGAGAAGATGGTTATTTTCTAAAAAATCAATACCAGGATATCAACGATTTATCAGAGATCCGGCTACCATTGGGTTATGAATGAGGCCCGAAAGAGGCACCCCTACAATCCGTTGATATAACGTTAAAAAAAGTACAGCTTGAGAAAAACGCCCCATTCGCATTCTATATTTAGATGTATTTTAATATTTAAAACAAACTCTATTATGAAGGCAATTATTACAAGTTTGATGCTCCTCATGGGTCTCCATGGTTTCGCACAAACTACGGGAGTTTTTGAATTAATCACACTTCCTTATGCTACCGATGCACTCGCACCTGTTATTAGTAAAACTACGATCGAGCTGCATCACGGAAAACATTTGCAGGGATACGTAAACAATCTGAACAAATTAATTTCCGGAACTAAATTTGAGAAAATGTCGCTTAACGAAATTGTGCGCCAATCAGACGGTGCTATTTTCAACAATGCCGGCCAGACATTGAATCATAATTTATACTTTACTCAGTTCTCACCCGACGGCAAGAAAAAGCCGGAAGGCAAATTGAGCGAAGCAATCAACCGGACATGGGGTTCTTTTGACCAATTCAAAAAAGAATTTACCCAGACTGCAACCTCTTTATTCGGTTCCGGATGGGTATGGCTAGCTAAGGATAATCAAGGTAAACCGGTCATTATAGCAGAAGCCAATGCCGGTAATCCGGTTACAAAAGGATTGGTACCTTTAATGGGTATTGACGTCTGGGAACATGCCTATTACCTCGACTACCAGAATCGCCGGGCAGATCATCTGAATGAGATCTGGGATATTATTGACTGGCAGGTAATCGAAAACAGATTCTAAATATTTATAAGCAACGGGTATCTTTTAATAGGATACCCGTTTTTTTTACATTCGGAGCTTTATCAAAAACCTTAGACAAATTCCCAAACCTTTGTTTAATATCAATTGTTTCTTTTATACAAGAACTAGATTAAATATCTACAACAGATCCTTCTTGCTTAAAATAGTACAAAACGATAAACCTATTAAATAAAGCCATGAATACGATACAAAAAGTTACCTGTTTCATTACCCATGCCATAATCTACAAACATCAGGCTATAAAAGGCGAGGATATGAGAGAGGCAATCTTAGCTTTCATCAAAGAGCAATATCCGGATTTTTCTGTAAACGATTATATTTCACGGGCGGCAATGGATAAAATACGCCGCGAATATCTGGTTCGTTTGATGACTCTTGAAGACGCCGATATCACTCAGACAGAGCAAGAAGTAATTGATGCCATTACGACCAATAAAATTCTTACAGAAGATATCGAACCTATTATTGATCAAAAATTGACACTGGGACAACGCTATGCAGATAAAATTGCAGAGTTTGGCGGAAGCTGGATTTTCATCATCTCTTTCGGAAGTTTTCTTTTATTTTGGATCCTTCTGAACGTATGGATATTAGGAAGTAAACGCTTCGACCCATTCCCGTTTATACTACTTAATCTGATTCTTTCATGCTTAGCAGCTATTCAGGCTCCTATCATTATGATGAGTCAAAACCGACTCGAACAAAAAGACCGTTTAAGAAGTGAAAACGATTATAAGGTCAATCTGAAAGCCGAACTTGAAATCAAATTACTCCATGAGAAAATGGACCATCTGTCTCTTCATCAAAATAAAATTTTATTCGAAGTGCAACAGATGCAGATTGAGTATCTAAATGACATTCTGGATGAAATAAAGAAGAAAAATTAAGATCAAAAAATTGAACAATCCGGCTATCTGTATTGAAAAAAGTAATTAAATCGAACTTGAATTTAAAATAAGCAAATCGAAGAGCCGGATAAATATGGTCAGGCAAACTCTTCCTGCTCTAATATTTGTTCGAACAAATGTGGATACGTCTCACCGTAAAGGACTTTATATTCTTTACAGAACTTACCATATAAAGCTTTTGCCATATATCCGTTTCCATTTGACACATACTGCTTACATTTAAGATGCAGTGCAAACTCATTCATCGGATCATTGCAAAAAATCGTATCGGCTATTTTTTCCGTCAAAATACTATCCTGAAGCGGATCCAGGGTTACAGCATAGGCACTCATTAACTCGATGATCCGGTCAGCTACATTCCCCTTATATTTATCCAGCCACAAATAGTCGGCATTTTTCAATAATCCGCCCTCCTGAGTAAGAGAAAGAAGACGGAAGATATTTTCGCGGGATAGTTCGGTGCCCCCCGCAATTTGTTCATATTCTTTATAATCGGAAAATATTCCGGGAAGAGAAAGTTGCCAATATCCGTTTGTGCCGGAAATTTCATACTCGCCTACCAATGCCAATAAAGTACGTAACTTCCCGAAGTTTACTGCCCGATTATTCCGGGCGCTCGCCTCACTTTTATCACTCCATAAAATATCCCTGAGCTTTTCGGACGAAATCCCGCCTTCGCCGGATGTTATAATCAGCAACGTCAACAATTCTTTTAACAACGGAGAAAACTGTCGGGCGATATCATCGCCATTATTATCATAGATACGCAGACCTCCGAAAAGGTAAATTGCCGATTTCCGGGGTAACTCAATCTTTATATCAGGTGCAGGCACCCGTAATTTTTGAATAACTGCCGCGGTTTGTAAGCCCGACTTTTTCTTTTTTCTCTGAGCATGTACAATCAGAAAAATCAGCAGATCTACCACTATAATAAGAATATACCAAAACCAGGTAGGATACTTGCTTTTCGAAATAAAACTAATCAGAATCTCAGGATTGCCGCTGGCAATTATTTCTTTTCCGTTAATTGTAGGTTGCCGTTGCGGCAACAGGAAAAATTTATATCCGTTATTTACATTAAATCCAAGCTCGGAAACCCGAAAATCATTCTGTCCGAGTTGTACGGCTACCCGATCTTTCTTAAAATCAATGACCAGGCTTAACAAAACACTGTCGGCCCTCATTGAATCGGCCGAACGAGATAACGAATGGGTAATGATCTGATCTTTTGAAAAGAAAAGAATCTGTTCGGGAAAACCGTCTCGATAAGTGAGAGCCATGTTTATATAAGCATTGCAACTTGACTCGACACTGAGTATAATACCGGTAAAATTTGCCACATTGATCTTTAACGGGATATTCATAATTAATGTATCCTGAAAGAAATCAAAACGGGGATTATTGAAAAACTTAGAGGCATCTTCGCGATACAGAGAATCCGTAATCTGTTCTGACGCGTAAGTATGCGTAAAAACAGATGTTGTAAATAAGAATAAGAAGAGCAGAACGCGGCTCCGAAAACTTTCTGAAAAATTAATTTGCAAATAAGTCATAAGTAAGGGGGATCCCATTATGGAGTATTATAAAGCGCGAAGATAACCTTTTTGATATTGATATACAACAGTTAAGGATAAAGCATGGGCGCCGTGGCTGTAGCCATTTTCTGCACACCATTTTCTGGCAGCGCGGTACGCTTC
>JAVWBH010000102.1:0-9244 GCA_036649595.1 Bacteroidales bacterium | reverse complement strand
GATGTACATTCAACCAGAGGTGCATCCAAATCATAGTTTAATGCCACATGATCACCATGCTCCATGCTGTGAGCTTCATATCCGACAAAAGTAAGGAATTCACCCTCTTTGTTGAATTCGTTGCTCATGGCAACATATTTGTCATAATTACCTTCACGCAGACGTTTGAAAGCACCTGTATGGTAATCAATTACCCATTTCAGACGAGGATCATTTTCGCCCGGAATATCCGGCCACATGGCATGCGGTGTTACAGAAACGAAATCAAGCTGCCCTTTTGCAGCTTCAAATGCGCTACGCATATCGCCATGTCCGTAAGTCAGGTTACAATGGTTGTGAATATCACCCCAATATAATTTCAGATCCGATTTAGAAGGCATAATCTTTTTAGCCTCTTTACTACCGGGAGTACAAGATTTCAATAAGCTACCAGTAGCGGCCATTCCAAGAACAGACCAACCGGTATTTTTTAAAAATTTTCTGCGATTCATATTTGTGTTTGTTAAGATGGTTTATAATTCTTGACGATGCATTTCCCGGCGGTCACCTTTAAATAAGATAATCTCTTTTTCCTGTGGATCTACATCTTTATATTGTTGTTGCACTTTTTCCATTTCACGGTGCATTTCCGCCTGAACTTCAGCGTATTCCGGCTTTCCGTATACGTTATTTAATTCTTCCGGATCCTGAACCATATCGTACATTTCCCATTCATTTACATCATTGTAAAAATGGATTAACTTAAAGTCTTTGGTCCGGATACCATAATGGCGTTTTACCGAATGTTCTGCCGGATATTCATAATAATGATAATAGGCAGCCTTTCGCCAGTCGGCAGGAGCTTTTCCTTCATTTTCCAATACTGGTTTTAAAGACACACCCTGAATATCTTCCGGGATCTCTACTCCGGCGATATCCAGAAAAGTAGGGGCAAAGTCAATATTCATACAGATCGCATCTGCAATGGTACCGGCTTTAATTACTTTCGGGTAACGCATCAACAATGGCATACGGTGACATTCGTCATACATCATACGTTTGTCAAACCACCCGTGTTCTCCCAAATAGAATCCCTGATCCGACGTATATACGATCAAAGTATTATCCAGTTCGCCTATCTCTTCGAGGTAAGCCAACAGACGACCAATGTTCTCTTCTACCGAAAGAAGTGTGGCAAGATAATCCCGGATATACTGCTGGTATTTCCAACTGATCATTTCTTTTTCATTCATTCCTCCTTTTTTGAACTCATTGATACGCTGCTCATAGGCTTTGTCCCAATTGTCTTGTTCTTCCGGAGTCATACGCATATATACTTGTTTGTATTTATTCGTATCAGGAAGGGCCATGATTTCTTCACGGTTTAAAAGCTTCTGGTCCCATTCATTTGTCAAGGTTTGTGCAATCGACATATCCTGCGTACCGGCAGCCGTTCCCCGGTTTTGGTAATCGTCGAATAATGTTGACGGTTCAGGGAAAGTCGTATTATTGAATAACCCCAGGTGTCGCTGTGCCGGCATCCAGTTACGGTGTGGCGCTTTCTGGTGATACATCATACAGAAAGGTTTCGATTTATCGCGATTTTCAATAAAATTGATCGCTTTATCGGTCACGATATCGGTTACATATCCGTCGACGGTTACCGGTTTTCCCATTTCCATGAAATCGGGTTTATAGTAATCGCCTTGTTCTTCCTGTCCTACAATAATACTCCAGAAATCAAAACCTTCCGGTTCAGAGATAAGATGCCATTTACCCACCACGGCTGTCTGATAGCCTGCTTTTTGAAGTAATTTCGGAAAGGTTTGCTGACTTCCGTCAAAACGGCTTGCATTATCGGTAAATCCATTTACATGACTCATCTTTCCTGTCAGAACACAGGCGCGGGATGGTCCGGAAATAGCATTTGTTACATAACAATTATCAAATCGGGCTCCTTCCGAAGCAAGACGATCCATATTCGGAGTCGGAATCAAGTTCCCTCCGTAACAAGACAATGCTTGTGTTGTATGGTCATCGGTCATCATAAAAATGATGTTAGGACGTTTGGTTTCCTGTTTTTCCGCACAGCTTGTTAAAGCAATAAGCCCAAGCGGAAGCACATAAGAGAGTTGTTTGTTGTTCATTTTTTTATCTGATGATTTTAAATGTATTATCTATATTGCCATCGTTAACCTGTAAAATATATAATCCGGAAGAATATATATTCAGGTCTATTTCAGGAGAAACACCTTTCCCTGCCGATACCGTAACTCCATTCATCTGACGGAGTGTCCAACCGATTTCCCTTTCTTGGGAATGTTTGAGAAATATGTGGTTTCCATTCCGGTAGAATCCGATTTCTCCGCTTTTGAGCGCGGGATCCGTTCCGGTTCCTTTTTTTATTAAGCCGGCATAATATGTTTTACCGTCCCGAACCTTTTTTAGAGTAATCCGGGTTGTATTTTGTTGTGTATATACTTCGGTATCCGGATCGGCTTCAGTCAGATCGAATATCCCTTCCAGCTCAAGCGTGATTTCTGAAATCAATCCGGGGCTGGCCACGATTGCATCGGTTAACTTATCGTTGTTAATCGCACTGGGACGATCCATATCCGGCTTGCTAACGGCTAAATGATAAGTGCCATTCTCTTTTTGCTGCAGTAATACCAACATTGGATCACTCACCATTTTTATTTCCCGAATATTGACCGGGCGACCCGGTTCGAAAACAGAGGCGGCCAGTAACTTACTTTCGCGGTGATATGCAGCATGCGCTTTCATATTGACAGATAATATCTCCCAGGACGTTTTTTGTATATTTTTCTCTACCTGAGTTTCTGTTGGCTGAATGAGCCATGTATAAGCGTAAGTAGCCGGATCCGAATCCCCCTTTTTATGTTGGATATATGCTCGCCATCCGAAGTCTGCTTTTTCTATATTGACCAAACCGTCATGGATAAGATATACATTCCCGAAATTATCTTCAATAACAGGTTCGGCAAGAGCATTCACTGAAACATCTGTTTGCTTCCCATTTACCTTGATCTGCCTGCTTCCTCCTTTATTTTGGAAAAGAGTAGTGGTAACAGGTGTGTCGGAATACAAATTCCGGATATTACTACCCAGACAGATGATTTCATTATTTGCAGCAAAGAGCGATTTGTCCGCAAAAAAAGTTCCGCTGATTTCCTTATCATGCAAACGGCTTGTAAACATGGCCGCTTTTTCATTTAGGCCGATTCCGCCTAAAAAAGTCTGATCGGAGAAATTCCGATGTTTTTTAACAGCACTGTAACTCAGGTCTTCTTTTGAAATATAATTGCAGGTCGTACCCGATAAATGACGCCAATCCCATTGAGTAGAGCCGGCTGCATCTTCTTTTGAAACGCTGTAGCTGCGGTAGCCGCGTTTCAAATCCTGATATTCAGTCTGTCCGTAACTCTGGTAGCGACCATACTGATTTTCAGTGGCAGAAGCTTCATAATCCCATATATATTTACTGAATCCCTTTACTGTAATCATCCACTCTTGCTGTCTGATAACCATTAATCCGGAAAAGGGCATAAAGCAAGATCCTGTCGGATTGGCTTCCGGTTCTAACGGTTTATCAGCTGCTTGAAGCATTACCTCTATTTCGCCCAGTGTGTTAGAGAAACAGATATCTGTTCTAGCCCGGTTAATGTAAGATTTTACAAGTGTATTTTCGGGCTTCCAGAGTCTCTTATACGCTTTGATCAGATCTTGATCATCTGAACTTTCAATTAAATAGGCAAAAGCCGGAAGCAGTTGTTGCAAGATTTCCGTTTGTGCCGGAAATCGCCCGGTGGTAGCCCCCGGTATATTATATTCGCCACAGAAAAACCGAAAGCTGAGTAAGGCTTGCTTCAAATTTGCAAACGAGGTTTCACTCATAGCAAACGGAGTATCGTGTAAAAGATAATAGATCAGGCATCCCGCATATAAGACATCCGGATAATATGCACTATTGTAAGGCCCGCGATGGTGGTATCCCGAGCCGTCAGGCTTAAGCGATCCCAAAAATCCGGGAGCGTATGCCATGGCGTTGTCCATATAATTTTTAAATGCTTTCAAAGCACTGTTTTGAGCCTCCTTTTGTTCAAGCATCAATGCGTAGAAGAGCTTAGGCATTGCCAGCGAACGAATATAATCGGCCAGCTCACCCGGATTCTCTGCAGGAATACAGAGATCGCCAAATCTGCTAAACCAGGCTTCTGTATCCGCAATAACAGATCGCCGTTCTGCTAATAAGTGATTCACCATCATTGCCGAATGATGAAATCCCGCGCTGCGAAGCATTTCAAAGCGTAGGGTGCCTAATGCGCTTCCGTCAGCCCATCCCTGATCATAGTACCAGTCGAATAGCTCAAATAGTTTTTCCAGACTGTTCGTATTACCATTGATGCGGGCATCATATGCTAATTGGATCAGATGAGATTCGCTGATATTACGGAATGTATTCAATGCAATCTGATCGATCTTTTTGCCATAGAAGTCATGAGCAAAGAGTCCTGATCCATTGATCGTACCGTTTGGAAGGACAGAAGGGGCTGTCCGGACTCCTTTTTGGATATAGCTTAGAATGGCGGAGTTGCGTAATTGATAAAGGGGGTCAGAGGTAAATTTACCTGTCCCCAGATACCATTCATCCAGTCGTTTACGAATATGGCCGATCCCTTGTTCCTCCTGTACAGAAGGAGCAACCGGTGTCAGGATAAGTGCTTTTCGGGCATCCAGGTAGCTGTCTATTCCTGAGTTTTCTTTTACCTGATATTGAAAGTCGGACATTCTTTCCCAGGTAACTTTTTCCTGAAGTTCGAAACAGTCGATAAATATCTTCCCGTTTCCACTATCAGGGGCGATTATTTTCATTGTTTGCAAAGTTCCTTTTGCTGATTTTGGCAACCCCATATCGTTTCCAAATTCAGCCAGAAGCATACGCCATCCTTTAAAGTTTAATTTAAAAGGCAGCGAACACTGACGACCGGCATTATTATAGAAACACACCGACAGAAATTGATCGGACGCAACCGTATTGTATATCCACATGCTAACACCCCCGTTTGAGGCAGCAGAGATATCAGAAAGGGCCGTCTTATCTGTAAAAGATAATTCTGCCAAATTTGTCCATTCCCAACAAAGAGCATTGTTTCCCAATTTCGCTTTCTCAGCATTAGCCGACAACTTACCTTTCGATGTACTCCAACCGGCAGGAACTCCATTCTCAAACGAGATTATGGCTCCCTGTCCACTCAGTGCAGATAGAAAACATAGAAAAAGAAGTGAAAGACGAATGAGTTTGTGATGATTCATTGGTACATGTGTTTTTTGGCGAAAAAACCTACGGGTCATAACAAAGGTGGATTTATCACAGATTTGTACGACCCGTAGGAAAAGAGAAATTAAAGTTTATAGTTTAGATTGAACTTTTTGTTATCTACTTTTACTTGAATATCAAGACCTCCTTCATTGAAGTCTTTGTTTTTGAAGCTTGCAGAAAGCTTTGGTGCTTTTTCTCCGTTTGTCGGATAGATTACCGTAATGTAGCGTACTGCCTGAGAATCTTGTTTATTAACATTGAATGCAACAGACGTACGTTCTACTTTGTGGCGGTATGCCGTAGAGCGCCATCCTTCTTCCTGATTCATTGTAAGACCTTTCGGGCCGAAGCACTGAAGTTTTACATTTACACCGTCAAAAGCTGTTTCCAATGCATTGTTCTTTTTGTCAAGGTTTACTTTGCCTTCAAAAAGGTGATAATGAACATCGATATTGCCTTTTGCCGCACCTACCGCTTCGTCTACGATAACATAGAATTTCTGGTCAACGTAGAAAACAGAACGGCGATGTTTTAGGTCTGTATAAGAAGGGTTTTCTGTTACCAATGTTTGGATGTTACCTTCTCCATTCCAATATTTCAATTCAGACTGAGTTGTCTCAAGATCTTTATTGTCAAGTGTCAATGTATTGTGAACACGTGTAGAACGGAACCAGTTTCTCCATTTCATCACCTCTTCATTACCGGCATATACGTAGCTACCAGAGTCTGGGAATAAGTTTTTACCGTTAAACCAAAGTTCAAAAGTTCCGTTATCCGGTTGACAATGCCAAAACGCTTTCGGTCCGGCTTTTACAACCATCATGTTGGCGTTTTCTTTCCAGCTGTCGCGGAAAATAAAGAATCCGGATGTTTTAAATGCGTTTGAAAGATATTCCGGTTTTTCACCTTTTTTACCTTCAGAAGCAAACCATTGGATCTGTTTGTTTTTCGGAAATACTTTTGCCCATTTTTTGTAATCTTTGATTACTTCATCTTTCTTGGTCAGCTTAGCATCACTGAAACATGGGTTTGTAAAATCCGGGAAACAATAGTTCATATAAACCTCAATCATCTTTTCTACTGTTTCAAGGTATTTTGCCGGGAACTCATTTCTGAACCCGTTGACTTCTGCTACCTGAATACCTTTGTAGAAAATATTGATTGATGCCAAATGATAATGAGGGTCAAGTTCATATTGGCAACCATCATCATATACTTGTTTCTCAATTTCGCGGTTCAATACGTCGATACCACTTTTTCTCCATTCCATCGCTTCTTTCAGTTCCGGAAAGTAGGCTCCCGCATAAAGCATACGTTGAGCTTCAAAAAGCAAGTGGTTACCACGATCTGAGTAGTTGTTCAAAATATGAACAGCATGACGGTGATAGTTTACCAAAAACTCAGTAAGGAATTCGGGAGTAAAGTTTGGCGATGATACGAAAAACATGAATTGTCCAGGCTGATCCTGTAAGCGGTGGCTTACTTCAAGCGGACGCCATGCGAAGCGAACATTTTCTGCCAACGCTTTTTTATCGCGGTTACCTTCTAATTCGTATTCGCTTTTCTTGATTTTGATCAGTGGATTTTTTTCAATCCAGTCCATATACTGGAACATCCATTCTTTGGCATATTTCTCATCTTTTGTTGTGTGATAAACACGTCCCATCGAAGAGAACCATTTGTGGCGATGAAGCTGCCAACGCAGTTCATTGTCTTCAACCGGCCAGTATTGCCAGTTGATATCTTTCCCGTAGTTATATGATGGCTGATATCCTTTATGAGCAAAGAACGTATGCTCTAACGCATCGTTGGCATATGCATAGTCTTGTTTGCTTGCTTTTACCTTTGAAAGATCGATATCCGGATGATTTACACCAGTACGGGTACGATAGTATTCTAACAAAGCAGTAGCGGCTTCCGCATCTTTACCTTCCAGGTGAAGAGCTTTTACTTTTTCAAGACCCGGATAGTCAAGATTGATCAGAGAAAATACTTCAGGGCGCAATTGCTGCGCGTTTGCCGAAGAGGCAAACAAAAGCGCAGCAACACACACTTTCTTAAACATCGATTTAATCATCGTAATATTAAGTAATGAGTTGATTATAACTGGTTATAAGAGATCTTTTTCAGGTTCATGTAACGCTGCAAAGCTTCCATGTAATAGTAGTCTGCATAGTTAAGAGGCGTGTCAATTTCAGATCCGTGAGGAAGTGATCCTGTTGAGTGTAGTAACACATATCCCTGATTTTCGCCTTTTTTAGCCAAATATTTGTCAGAAGACAAACTCTTCATGATTTTTTCAGCATAGTCAAAATATTTCTGACCGTTTTCAACCATTGTGCTCAACTCAAACATCGCTGCGGCTGTAACGGCTGCTGCAGATGCGTCGCGAGGTGTTTCTTCTGAAACCGGAGCATCAAAGTCCCAATAAGGAATCAAATCATCTGTCTGAACACGTGTCATGATCAAAGCAGCAACTTTTTCTGCAAAATCACGGTAACCAGTGATCTGTGTTTCGCGATAAGCGGCAGTATATCCGTAGATAGCCCAAGCCTGGCCGCGAGCCCATGCAGATTCGTCATTTTTACCCTGGAATGTTTGTTTCGCTTCCGGTGTACCATCGTTGTTGTAGCTGATTACGTGGTATGAAGAAGCATCTTCACGGAAATGATGTTTCAACGTTGTGTTGGCATGTACGATCGCAAGATCTTTGTATTTGTCATTTCCTGTATAACGGCTTGCATAGAACAATAAATCCAAGTTCATCATGTTGTCGATGATTACCGGGAAGTTCCATGTACCGAAATCCCAAGAACGGATACATCCGATTTCAGGATTGAAACGAGAAGATAGATTATCTGCTGTTTCAACCAATACGGCTGCAATCGTATCGTTAGGAGCCAAGCGCAGTGCATTACCATAGCTGCAATACATCATGAATCCAAGGTCATGAGTTCCTGTATAATGACGAACAGGGTTAAGCAGATTTGTGTATTTGATAGCTTGCTCTTTTAATGCTTCGTCACCAGTCAGTTCATAAGCATACCAAAGTGATCCCGGAAAAAATCCGCTGGTCCAGTCATACACGTCACAAAGACGACGCTGACCGATGCGTGATGCAGGAATTTTACGAAGTGAATCCAGATACGATTTGTCCGGACGTTGAAGCTGCGAATCAAGGAATGCCAAGTCATGACCAACCCAGATTGAGCGAGGAAGTTTTGCAGAGTCTGCAATCTCTTCAGCTGTTAGCTTTAGCTGATAAGATGCAACATCAATACCGTTTTTTACCCAGCTATAATCTTCTTTTTTATTTTGGTCGCAAGACCCAAGAATCATTGTAGCTGCCGAGCATAAATAAAGAAGCCCTTTTTTCATAAAATATTTAAGTTATAAGTTAGCAATTGGTTTTCTTGTTTGCTTAGAACAAAAATATCCAACCGCTAACTTATAGTTATATATATATGTTGAAACGAATAAAGGGCGAGTATAATCGCTATTACTTTTGTTGAAATTAATAGCAATATTGTTAACCGCGTCTATTTTTGATATATTCAGTAGGCAAGTAGCCGAAATATTTCTTAAAACTGGTCGCAAAATAGGACGGGGTATTAAAGCCTACCATCGTGCTGACTTCTGCTACAGTATAGCGTCCGTCTTCCAGTAATTCGCATGCTTTCTTGAAGCGGATCTTGCGGATAAACTCAATGGTAGACTCTCCTGTGATCGCTTTTAGCTTTAAATGCAGGTTCGAGCGGCTCATGTGCATATCCCGGGCAAAATCGTCGGCGCTGAATTCTATATTATCAATGTTCTTTGATACGATTTCCATTGCCCGCTTTAATAGCTCTTCATCCATTGCGTTAAATGAGATCTTCTGAGGCTCTATTTCGAGGGATTTCGAATAATGCTCAAATATGCGAT
>JAVWBH010000101.1:1732-9288 GCA_036649595.1 Bacteroidales bacterium | reverse complement strand
CGACGGAGCGGATCCGCGCAGGCGATGGAGCGGCTCTCCGGAGCCGACGCAAACCCCACTATAGGAAGAAATAAAAAGGAGTAAAGGGAATGTAATTTTTAATCGATCGGGAATTTAGAAAATATAGTTGGCAGCATAACAACAGAAGACTTCAACGAAGAAAAAAACAGAATGGAGGGCACGCTTTTGGCATGCCCTCCATTCTGTTTTATTGAAATACCTTTCAGAAACAGGGTTCCGAAAAATCATTTTCCGACCGCACGTCCGGCATTTAACGCTTTTAAATTTAGCTCGACAATCTCCGCTCCTTTCCGTGCAAATATCCGTCTGACAGCATCTTCTATTTTACAGAAATCCATTCCCACATATGCCGCAGCCGCACCCAGCATAACCATATTTGCAGTACGCAGGGTACCGGTTTCTTCTTTCGCTATTTTTTCAGCATCCAGAAGCACCTTGCGGTTAACGAATGAATAAGCATCATTGAGCGCCTCCCGGGTAGGATAAGACTCGATATTGATAAAAGGTTCAGAATTTGTAACAATCATGCCGCCCTCTGCCAACCAGGGCAAATAACGCAAAGCCTCCATTGGTTCTAATGAAATAATCAGGTCTGCTTGTCCTTTCGGTATCAAATCTGAAGCGATCGGCTCGGATGACAACCGCAAGTTTGACTGCACATCTCCTCCTCGTTGACTCATTCCATGCACTTCCGCCTGCTTAAGATACAAGCTGTCGGCCACAGCGGCCTCTCCCAATACGGCGGCAATGGATAAAATTCCCTGGCCACCCACTCCGGCAAGTATAATATCTGTTTTCATTTCTTTTTTCGTTTAAGGGTTTGAATACACTCGCGACGCGGGATAATCACAGATACACCCGGATAATGAAGTTCTTCATCAATAATATCCTTCATCATATCCATATTTTTTTTCAGCGGTTCGAATACCCGGATATGCTCCGGCTCTACGCCCAACCCGCGCACAATTGCTTCGATCTTTCCGGTACCGGCAGACTCTTGACCGCCGGTCATTCCGGTAGTTTCATTATCAGAGATCACAATCGTGATGTTCGATCCGGCATTCACACAGTCGAGCAAACCGGTCATTCCGGAATGGGTAAATGTAGAATCGCCGATCACAGCTACCGCAGGCCATAAACCGCCGTCGGAAGCACCTTTTGCCATCGTAATAGACGCACCCATATCCACACAAGAATGGATAGCCCGAAAAGGCGGAAGAGCCCCTAACGTATAACATCCGATATCGCCGAATACGCGATGATCCGGATAACGGCGTACAACCTCTGTCAAAGCGGCATACATATCGCGATGACCGCAACCCTGGCACAGAGCCGGAGGCCGCTGCATCACAATATCCGGAACGGGCTGTCCTTCGGCATGAGGCAGGCTCAATGCCTTAGCGACAAAATCGGGATTTAATTCTCCGTCGCGAGGCAAAGTCCCATCCAGACGTCCTTTTACAATATGTTTATCATTTAATAATCCACGTAATTGCTGTTCGATAAAGGGAGCACCTTCTTCTATCACCAACAATTCATCACATTCGGCAGCCAGCCGGGAGAATAATTCTTTAGGAAGGGGATATTGCGATATTTTCAATACCGGATAAGGAGACCCATTGGGGAAGTTTTCCATCAGATAATTATAACCGATTCCGGCAGCTACAATACCCAGAGATTTATCTTTGCCGTCGATATAACGGTTATGCAAAGAAACAAGCGATCCCTTTTCGAAGGTATCCTGCATTTGCAATAATTGTTTATATCGCTTACGGGCCAAAGCAGGTAATAAAATAAAACGGGTAGAATCAGACGGGATACTGCAAGGAGCAGCTTCTTGAGCGGATTTAGAGATTACTCCGGCGCGTGAATGAGCCAACCGCGTGGTTATACGCAACAATACCGGGGTAGAATGTTTTTCTGAAAATTCAAAGGCAGCCCGCGTCATGTCATACGCTTCCTGCTGATTGGCCGGCTCGAACACCGGAACAAAAGCAAATTCGCCGTAAAAACGGGAATCCTGCTCATTCTGCGAAGAATGCATCGACGGATCGTCAGCTGCCACAATCACCAGGCCGCCACGGGCTCCGGTCATCGCTGAATTAATAAAAGCATCGGCGGCTACATTCAAGCCCACATGCTTCATACAACACAAAGCGCGTTTGCCGACATACGACATTCCTAAAGCAGCTTCCATCGCAGTCTTCTCATTCGAAGCCCAGCGACTGGCTATTGGTAAGGATCGTTTTACAGAATAAGATTGGATAAACTCGGTAATTTCGGTTGAGGGAGTTCCCGGATATGCATACACACCGGAGATTCCCGCATCAATCGCAGCTTGAGCAATCGCCTCGTCACCCAATAAAAGTTGTTTTTCCATGAATACTTTTTTAGAGCGGTTATTTATAATCTTAAACAAAAATAAACAACTATATCTAAAATAAAAGAATTCTGTATGCTTTTATCGAATATTTCTTTCATTTAGCGCTTTCCGGTATCGCGCTGCATTTAACTGATGCTGAGAATAAGACGTGGCAAAATTGTGACGCCCCGAAAAATCTTCTTTAGCACACATGTAAATGTATGCATGCGGCTCACTGTTAAGAATGGTATCAATTGTTTTCTTTGTCGGAATTCGGATCGGTCCGGGCGGCAGTCCGGCATACTTATAGGTATTATAAGGAGAATCCACCTGTAAATGCTGATTTAAAATACGGCGCAAAGAAAAATCCTGCAATGCGAATTTAACCGTAGGATCGGCTTGCAGGGGCATATTGATCTGAAGCCGGTTTAAATACAATCTCCCGACGATACCGCGCTCCGCAGGATCATTCGTTTCCTCTTCCGCAATGGAGGCGATAATACTGATCTCAACGGGAGAGAATCCCATTGCCTGCGCCTTTTCACGCCTTTCATCAGTCCAGAAACGCTGGTATTCTTTCTGAAACCGGTTAAAAAGCTCACGGGGAGTAATCGTCCAGTAGAACTCATAACTATCGGGCAATAACATCGATTCAAAATTTTCTTTTGTAAAACCGGCCGCACGGATAAAGGCGGTATCGGCAAACATTTTCATAACTTCGGAAGAGTCCATCATCAACTGTTGGGCAGCTTTGCCGGCAAATTGCTGTGGGGTACGAATATTGTTAAACGAAAAGCGAACCGGCGTTTGTAAACCGCGCGATAAAATTTTATACACATCGACGGCACTCATGGAAGGATCAAGCCGGTAAGCCCCCGGGCGCATCTTTCGTTCATAATCATCTAAACGACTCATTCTGCAAAAACGCAGATAGGTATTCTTATCAACTTTCGTTTTGAGGGTATCCAATAATTCCTGATATGTAGTGGCAGGCCGGATATAAATAGTAAAAGCATGATCGGTAAACGAATCAACCGCATATTTTTTCAGACAAATAACAGCCGTTATCGCAATAATCAGGAAAATCCCGCCCGTAATCAACCAACCTTTTCGTTTTCCCGAATTTTTTTTCGATTTTTCTTTCATGCCTAAGTGTTTCATTCTTAAAGAGTGTACAAATTTAGTGATTATTTTGGCAGGAAAAAGAGCTGAAGGGGGTTGCACGGTAAAAAAATCCGTCTTATATTTGCATCGCAATCGGGTGATAAACCCGACGCGGAAAAACAGTCAGGAGGGTTGGGTGAGTGGCTGAAACCACCAGTTTGCTAAACTGACGTACTCGTAAGGGTACCAGGAGTTCGAATCTCCTACCCTCCGCGCTTCTATAAGACCTCTGAGACTTCGGTTTCGGGGGTTTTATTATTTTATACTATTCCTTCCAAAAAAACGGCTACGACTCCATATCAACACAAAAAAAATATATAGCTTAGGTACTTAATATACAGAATTATTACCGAAAAAGAAAATCTGATCTCTACCAGAGGATCGTATTTTTGCCATGACAATAAATTCCCGACCCACGCTTAAACGAAATATCTTTAAACAAGACTTTATTATCGGGAGTATTCTTTTGCTTAATTAAAAAAACGAAGCTTTCTATTAAGCAGAAAACACAGTAAAGAGATTATTGGTTATTATCTAAACTAAGCAATTTACCTATGAATCATTTGCAACAACCTCCAGTAGATGAGTGTTTTCCATGCAATCTAAAATATGAAGCGATATTCCGGCATTTAGTGCTTTTACAAGGGGAAAAATATACATTCAAGACTCAGAACAACCGATATTTACTATTTCTCCTATCCGGTAAAATAAAAATAAACCTAAACGAATACAAGAATCAACTTATCCTGAGGGAGGAAATGGTTTTTGTTTCTAAAAATTCAGATTGCCAGATAGAACTACAGGAAGACTGTGATCTGTTGCTGCTTCGTTACAGCAACTCTCTTATTCCGAATACTCATTTATTATCCGAGTCTTTCTATCAGCTAAAATCTCAGATCACTTATGAGTGTAAAGGCATCCCGATTAAACCGGAAATGAAAAGCTTTATATCTCAACTGCTTTTTTACCTGAACGCAGGGATTAATTCTCGTTATTTACACGAAATAAAACAAATCGAACTGTACCTCATCTTCAAATATTTCTATTCAAAAGAAGAAGTGGTACGCTTATTTTATCACTCTATCGGACAAGAACCGGAGTTTACAGATGCGGTATTAAGCAATTATAAAAATTCGAAAACAGCAAAGGAGCTGGCAGCGAAATTAGGCTATGGAGAAAAAACTTTCCGGAAAATTTTCAAGTATAATTTCGGTACAACCCCTTACAGATGGATGCAACAACAGATAGCCAGAGAGATTCAATTTAAATTATTCGACAAACGAATTCCTTTGAAAGAAATAATGTTTGATTTCGGTTTCACAGACTCATCACATTTCAATGTATATTGTAAACGCAACTTTGGGCATCCCCCTTCTTTTATCCGCAATCAAATGCGGAATATACCCTTACAGCCAATAGCAACGAAACCTAAACCAATAAAATAAAAAAACGACGAATCGCCTCCCCCCACTCATTATGCATTTAAACAACACAATTTCAAATGACCACAACACCATCACCGGAAAATTATCCGGACTTACAAAAAACAACATTTACCGACCTCGAATATGAACTTAAAACTCCCCTTAATCTTATTATCGGATTCTCGGCTGCCTTAGGAGAAGGTACATTCTTAGCAGAAAACAAAGAATATATCCATAAAACCATTCGGTCAAATACGGCTTTATTATTCAACATGATTGATGAAATACAAGAACTGTTTTTGCTGGATACCAAACGAGCGCATTTAAACCTACAGGCCGCCAATATCAACGAGCTATGTAAAGATGCGATTTCGACATTTACTCTTTTCAAAACCTACGACATACAGGTTTTATTTCATCCGGAATATGATTCATTTTATATCCAGACAGATTCCGAATACCTTAAGAAGGTTATTTCACACCTTCTCTCAAACGCTTTTAAATTTTCTGCAAAAGGAACAGTTGTTGTTTCTTATGAAATAAAAGACCAATTCGTACGGTTTAGCGTTACAGACGACGGGCCCGGTATCCCCGCCGATAAACTGGAACTTATTTTTGATCGTTATATCAAATTAAATCCGAAGCAGAAAGGGCTGGGGCTCGGGCTTCCGATCAGCAAAGAGATCATAAACCGCCTGGGAGGATCTATTTATATCGATAACGAATACAACAATGGATGTCGTTGCATATTCACCCACCCTGTGAATATTACACTATAGCGCAGATCTCATTTCAGCCACAGCAACATACTGCGTATGCTTATTTACCGGAGTCAGGAGCAAACACCCCGTCCGCAACCTATCTCCCGACCATTCGGGATGGGAAATATCACCTTGTAAAAAACGATCATACAACCCTTTTTTACGGGCAAGGTGTATGATACTGAAAATACCTTCTCCTCCGCAAGTGTGTTTATCATAGAACAACCGGGCTGCAATCCCCATTGTCATACGCAGGTTTAACTCAATGCACGGGTGAAGCAAAAAACCGGGAGCATCGCGATCTGCATACACCAGCATATCCACCCCCAGATACCCGACATAATCACCTTTTATCTGCTCCGATAAAATACGGCATAAAGAAAGTTGAAGTTGTAACAGTTGTGCCGACTCAACATATTCGCATAACACATCAACAATGGCATCATCCGGCAATAATTTATTTCCGCTATAAGACCCCCTTTTATCTGTTTCAAAAAGCGAATACCCTCTAAAACAAACCACCCCGTTTTTTTCTGCATAAAACACCATGGCAAAATCGAGTACCTTATCACAAACAACTTCGCCCATCACACTACCCGTTTTTTCAAACACCGGCCTAAGCCAGTTTTCCCTGTTAAAGGCAGGATACTGATCTACCCAGTGTAATCCTTTACCACTACTGCTCCAGGGGATTTTCAAAACAGAAAGGGGATTCTGTTCAACAAACCGCTCAACATCCGACAAAGAAAATAACTCTTCCGGCAAAGAAGGCAGTTGCCAAGAATAAGCAGAATCATCTGCTAATGCATTCAGGATGCTTATTCCCGTACGTCGATGCGATAATTCACGAATACGTTCTATCTGATCATCCGTTGGCAGTAACGCCGTAGATACACCTGCTTTCAAGAAACGTTTTTTTACCTCAGCACTCCAACCCCAGGGCGCACATACAGTAAGAGGAACATCCGAATAATCTTTCTTCTCCTCAAAAATCAAATCATCCGGTTCACTCCACCATGCAGGTAAAGAGGCCAGATCGCGGGCTAATTTTCTTGCCGAAACAGGAGCTACAAAATTAGGATCGCCATTCGCGAGAGCCAGGTCATTTTCGGGATTAAAAAGATGGAGTTGCATAATTACAAAATAAGTTTTTCAAAAGTAAGCATAAAAAAAGCCATATGGCCTATCTTAAACAATAAGACAGGCCATATGGCTTGATAAATCGCTATAATATCTTTAATAGTTAAAGTCAGCAGAAAGCTCCTTTTCAAGAGATCTCCGGACAGACCGTAAACGGTTAAGGAAGTTTTTTTTATAAACTCTTATTCCCTTGAAATCGCCGGCCGCATAAATTCTTGCAATATAATTTGATTCAATTTCAAAAACATCTATCAGATGACCATTGATCTTCCATTCTGCTGCTTTTTCTACCGTAGACATAACATTTGTTTTTTTGATATTGAGTACAAATGAACGATATAATATCATTCGTTGATCAGATTTTCAATCTATTTAATTCTTAATAAGTGATGTTGAATCTTGTCATATATTTTTACATATTCAGCGAAATCCTTTAACTAATTTTGAAGTTCAACTTTCTTTTTTTTCTTCTAATTCTCAAAATAAAAATTCACCTTTTATCCGCCTAATAATCAATAACTACTGATATAACACATTCTTTTTATACGATATTTTTAAGATTTAGTGTTGCAAAATATAAAAACCCAATGTATATTTGCATCGCAATCGGGAAAACCGATGAAGGCAATAAGTCAGGAAGGTTGGGTGAGTGGCTGAAACCACCAGTTTGCTAAACTGACGTAC
>JAVWBH010000101.1:0-1629 GCA_036649595.1 Bacteroidales bacterium | reverse complement strand
CTCCTATTTTGTTCTTGGAAATTATCAGATAACTTTATTTTTTATATTTACTCTGATCCTTACTCTCTTCACAAAAAAATAATGGTATATACGCAACGCTATCAAATAGCGGACAAGCCCTTTTTTATTTAAAAAAATTCAACTTTATTGTGACATCTCCTTAAAATATTCATATTCCTGATTAAATTTGCATCACATAAAAGAAACATTAATCATCATTCTTTGCCGCAAACTACCACCAAGCAAAAGATAGCCGCATCACAAAAAAGTACGGTAACATCTGTTCTGCCAATACATACAAATCTATTCAGATGAAAAAATATTATTTGATCATCATGAAAATACTTTGCATTTTTTTGTGCCTGTTATTTTCACAACCCTCCTATTCCGAGGTAAAAAATTCTTCCGAAAATGATTTTATTCTGGTAATAACGTCCTATAATCCGGATACGCGCCGAATGGCCAATTTCTTGAACAGTTTTGAAAATGCACTACAGGAAAGCGGGCATCAGGAAAAAATACTAATCGAAAATATGGGATATCGGGGTATATCAAATATAGCCGATTGGAAACAGGAAATGAGCGAAACGCTGAAACGATACAACAAAGAGTCACTAGCAAGCATCATTCTTCTTGGACAGGAAGCCTGGTGTACATTTCTAAATCAGGATACGCTGTATTCTGACATCCCTTTTTACGGATGTTTCGTAAGCGAAAACGTAATCGAATTACCAACCTCGCCAACAAACAAGGAATGGGAACCGAAATGCTTTCAGTCACAACAACGCAGTCGTAATTTAAGTAACGGCGGCGGTGGCTACATTAACCAATACGATATTGATAACAACATAAAATTAATCAGACGCTTTTATCCGAGCATTGCCCGAATCGCTTTTTTATCTGACAATTCCTATGGAGGAATTGCCCTTCAAAGTCATGTAAAAAAGGAGATGAAAGAGAAACATCCGGATATGGAATTGATTCTACTTGACAGCCGCAAAGATAATGTACAAACAATCAAAGAAAAAATAGCCGACCTCCCCCCTAATACCGCTATTTTAATCGGAACTTGGCGCATTGACTGCAACGGATTATATTTTTCTAAAAATACGCTGGAAGATATCTTTCCGGAACATGGCTGCTCGCCAATATTCTCTCTGACAGGATTAGGAATCGGCTCTGTAGCCATCGGCGGCTTTATTCCGGACTACGACATAGATGCGAACAGAATAGCAAAAGATATCAACCGGTTTAACCACCGGCAACAAGATACGGCATCATTTTTTATCACAAGCAACCAATATGTGTTCGACCGGATAAATCTCAAAAAATTCGGAATACGAGATTATCAGGTACCACCGAGCAGCATTATCCAGAACAGACTTGAAAATACCATACAAAAATATCAGGATTATATTTTTATCGCATTCACGATAACACTGGTTCTGACAATATTATCGCTCAGACTTGCTTTCACCAAACGACAACTAAGGCTAAACCAGCAGGAACTGATCTGCTCGCGCGACAAAGCAGAGCGATCAGAAAAACTAAAATCTGCTTTTTTAGCAAACATGAGCCATGAGATACGAACTCCTTTAAATGCGATAGTCGGATTCTCAGAGTTGCTCA
>JAVWBH010000100.1:0-9293 GCA_036649595.1 Bacteroidales bacterium | reverse complement strand
TACCTGCCTGTCACGCAGGGGGTCGCGGGTTCGAGTCCCGTCCATACCGCAGAATCCCCCGGAATCTTTCGATTCCGGGGGATTTTTTTATTTATCCGGCTTGTCGCCGTTTCTTACAAAGCCTGCAGATTCTTCTCATTCAGAATATTTTTCCCTTCAGCAGAATACAGATCAGCAATACGCCCGGCATAATGTTTTTCTATTTTCGGACGTACCATTTTCATCGTACTGTTAATCATCTGATTATGTTCGGAGAATGGTTCGCTCAGAACAGCAAATGCAGCGGGAAGCCATCGCTCGGGAAATTTTCCGGAGAGCGGTCCTTTGCCTTTAAAATCCTGTATACTCTGCTGAATCAGCAAGATCGCCTCCTCTTTGCCGGCCCGGGAGTCAAGAGCATGTTTACACTTGCGCTTCAGGTTATCACGGTTAGGCGCCACCAATGCAGCTGTATACGTATTCTGATTGTTATAAAGCATAATCTGGTCGATAAACGGCGAGTATGAAACGATTGCTTCTTCAATGCCCTCGGGACTGTATTTTTCGCCGTCACTTCCGATCAGCAAGCTTTTATAACGTCCTAATACAACCAGGAAACCGTCTTTATCGATATACCCGAGATCGCCGGTATACAACCACCCCTCCCGGATCGTATCGGCGGTTGCCGCATCGTTTTTCCAATAACCCGCCATCACGTTTTCGCCTCTGATCACAATTTCACCCTGTTCGCCGTCGGGCAAAATATTGCCGTCATGGTCTTTAATCAACAAATCCAGCGGCTTCACCAGGATACCCGAACTACCGAATTTATGTTTCTCGGGCGTATTGGAAGAAATTACCGGAGTAGCTTCCGAAAGGCCGTATCCCTGAAACATAGGAATACCGATGGCATAATAAAAATCCTGCAGGTCTTTATCGAGCAATGCGCCGCCGCCGATAAAGAATTTCAGGTTTTCACAAAAACCCCGGCGAATATTTGAATAAAGGATTTTATCAAAAAGCTGTACCAACGGCTTCAGACAAACCGCCATTCCGGTTCCCCGGTTCCAGCCCTCCTTGTTATAGAGATAACTCACCTTGAGGGCAAAGCGGAACAACTTATCCGCTTTCTCACCTTTAGCCCTGACACCCGACTCGATTGCCTTGCGAAAACTTTTTGCAAGTGCGGGCACTGAGAGGAGCATGTCGGGCTGGATTTCTTTCAGATTGACAGGAATGTTCCGAAGCGTTTCGAGCGCACTATTCCCGGCCTGCACCGTGGCGATGCCGGCACCCTTATGCATGAAGATATAAAAACCAACAACATGAGCGAAGCAATGATCGAGCGGCAATATGATCAATGTGCGCCAGCTCTCGCGCACACCGGTTAATGTCAGGGATTGCCCGACATTGGCGGTATAGTTACGATGTGTCAGCATGATGCCTTTGGGATCGGCGGTAGTACCGGAGGTATAGGTGATCGTGGCGATATCTTCATTTTTAATCATCTGCCCGATTTTCAGAAAACCCGCCTTGTCGCGTGCGAGCAACTTTTCGCCTGCCAGGCAAACTTCGCGCATCGACACTTCGAAGTCTGCGTAAGCATCCTGCTCATCAAAAACGATAATCTTTTTAAGGTTGGGCAATTGCTCTTTGATTGCCCGTATTTTGGGCAGCTGCCCGGCCGACACCATTATATAGCGGCATTCAGAATGTTGCAGGCGGAAAAGTAAATCGTTGCTTTCTTCGAGCTTGACTGATAAGGGCACATTGACTGCTCCGGCATAAAACATCGCCAACTCGCCGATAATCCAGCTGTTTCGGCCTTCAGACAACAATGCGATATTATCTCCGGGACGCACTCCCGCCTCAACCAGACCCGCACCAAAGCGATATACCTGATCGCGGGTTTCGGCATAGGTGGTTTCGACCCACTCCTTCCCGACTTTCTCCAACAACAACGTGTTGTCAGGAAATTGCGCCACAGAATTTTCAAACAGATCAATAAGTGTATTTCGAGAATTGTTTTTCATGTTGCTTAATCAATTATACTAAGAATTCCTTTTTCAGTCTCCGTTAACAAATCTAATATTTTATCAAGAACTGAGCAAAAGCTTTGGCAATTTGTCTATACACAAAAGAGAATCACTCGCGGGGAGGACTCTCTTATTCCGAACTATTTCTATTAAAATATTTTTAATCGTCCATTACATCGCCGTAATCCCGCAACATTTCCTGCAAGCGCCTTCTTGTGAAAAAAATCCGACTTTTAACCGTACCCAAAGGAAGATTCATCTTTTCGGCTATCTCATGATATTTATAACCGGAAACATGCATTGAGAACGGAATCTTATATTCATCTGCAAATCCGTCGATAGCCTTCGTAATCTCTTTTATTGTGAAAGCCCCCTCCGGAGTATCAATACCGCTTTGCTGCGGCAGGTTTAAATGATACAGATCTTCCGTTTGGTCAATAATAGTACGGCAACGTAAACTCTTACGATAGTTATTAATAAAGATATTACGCATTATGGTAAAAATCCAGCCATTGAAATTATTATTATTGACAAATTTCTCCTGATTTTCTAATGCTTTAAGCGTTGTTTCCTGTAACAGGTCTTTTGCCTGATCATAATTCGATGTCAACAAATATCCATACTTGAACAGTTTGCTTTGTACATCCAGTAACCGACCGTGAAATTCTTGTAATGTGGTTAAATTCATAAATTGTCATATTAAATAATTGATTAAAAACTCATCTTTTCACATGAGCGTAACACAAAAATAGGATGAGTGAAATTATTTAATATAACACTTTAGGGTGTTTAGGATCAGCGCGTAAACAATCACACTAAAGTGTGAAACAAATCATATCAAACCATAAGAAATGGCAAATGAAACAGCCTCCGTGATATTGGTTACGTCCATTTTATGAAACAATTTCCGCTTAATCGACTTCAGCCCGTCTTTAGAGCGAAAAATCAGCTGACAGATTTCAGACTCCCGTTTACCTTGTATCGACAAACGAAGTATCTCCTGCTCGATATCACTCAACAAAACTAGGTCACTTTGAATCCAATGTTTGGATGAAGTGGAATAATACCAATTCTTCAGGCTGTTATCTTTAAAAATGACCGCATGGCCGGAGTTTGAATGAGTCGATATTTTTGCATTGCAAATCACCAACCAGGGCTTACCGTCGGCACTCAGAAAAACAGGCGTCATACTGACACAAATCAAACGGTGATCCAAGTGGTAGTTAAAACGGAGCGAATAAGTTATTCGTTCTTCCAACGGCTGCGCTTCAATAAAGCGAAGCCAGGATCTCGTAACTTCACGGATAAACTCATTATCAATCCGGGATACATATTTTTGATTAAAATCCACACCCAGATCAATCACCTCCTGCGGGGTAAGACCGCAAAGAAATAAGGGATTATCGGAGATATAAAGAAGGGCCCCTTTAAAAAAATCAATCAATGACATGCTTTGATGAGTCAAACGAGCCACCCCTTCTAATATCTGTATACAAGAATTGATTTCTTTATACAGCGGGTCTGAAACCTGAGTAATGTAATCGGGAAGTTGCCTAAAACCAGTCATCATACTATATAATAGATCTTTGGTCGGTTAAGAAAATCATAAAAAGGTCATTGCCAGTCATCATCTTTCAATTCGGAAGGCAATAATCCGAATATTTGCATATAAATATTTTTTCCATTCTCAACATAAAGATTTTCCAGTATCGCACGGTGCTTATTCACCAACAACGGAATAAGCGGAGGCACCCTTATCAGACTTGTTTTGGCTATATAAATATCCACCACTACAAATCCGGGAATATTAAATACCAACGGAAGTTTCTGATACATTTCATCCAGCGCCGTAATCGTTATTCCTTTTGATTCGTCGGATCCGAAAAGTCTGGAGTAAGCTATCGCCGGACTCTCATCCCACATATGAAGCACAAAAATCTTAAGATTGGTCTTTTTTCGTACAGCGGTTCTCAAATTATCTATTTGTTTCCGGAAAGAGATATTCGTCGTAATCACAATTTTAGGCACCTCATTATTTACCAAATCGGCTCCCATTGAGAATGCCGTACTGTTACAACTGTAAAGATTATCTCCCGTTGAGAAAAAACGCCTTGTCCCGCGGCTTTTCAGAATCATCGCCGACAGATACCACGGAATCACCATATCTGCGGTAATCCATGCATTTCCGGGTGCCGTCTGATTAATCCGCTCGATCACCCCTTCAAAGATAATGGCGTCCAGTTTTTTCTGTTTTTCCTCTATCGCCTTTAAATACGAATCGTATTCTTTGATATATTTATCCTTACACTCCGTCACGAATGCGCCTGCCTGAGCTTTTTCGGTGATAAGCGGCAACAATTGCCGTATGGTATATTTCACATCGCCCACCAGACCGATATCCACCGCATGGGTCAGCCCTAAATTAGCAGGATTGATATCGACTTGAATAATCGTTGCCGATTTTGATATCTTATTTTCAAAAGGAAAGTCAATCCCGAGCAAAAGCAACAGATCGCATTTTTTCAGAGCCAGCTCCAACCCCTCGGAAGAGAGCAACCCGGGCATCCCCAAAGGATAAGGATTCTCATCAAACAGGTCTTTCGATCTGAATGTCCATCCCAGCGGAGCCTGAATCTTTTTTACCAGCTCCATTACTTCAGGAGCAGCATTTATACAACCGGCACCGGCGAAAATAACAGGATTATGAGCCTGGTCGATCGCCCTGGCGAGCATATTCATTTTGTCTTCAGCAGGATATTCTATTGACCGGATATAAGGTGAATCAAAAACTTCACTACATGTAGGCTCTTCTTTGAGCTCATAGATATTCTGAAATATAACCGTACCGATATTTCTGATCTGATGCGCTTCGGCAATCGCTTCGCCTAATATCAGATTCAGGTCTTTTTTCAGATCGGCAATCTGATGATATCCGGATAAGATATTTACCACACGATGCAACACGAATGATTCTTTTATGACGCGCTGCTTACACTCCATGGTATTAATGAAAACTAAAAACAAAATAGGCAGATGATGTCTTTTCGTTTCATAAATACCCGGAACCATGCTTAACACCTCATGTAAATTAGAAGCCACGCAGACAGCTATTTTATCCTCCTGATTTTCGGCCCCGACAGCGGCATAAAAAACATTTCGCGCCGAATACAAGGGATTAATCGGGATATCGTGAGCGGCATCCAACACGGATTTGCTAATCGTATTGCCCTGACAAAAGAGTGCTCCTGTTTTTAGTTTGTACAGTGAATCCAATACCTTTTTAAACAAATCGTCGGGGATTGGCCCATATCGGTAAGAGGGTACTTCTACAAGCAAATTATCGGGAAGATCAACACAGATCTCGAGAACCGAGCTATGATTATAATGCAGCCAGTGCTCTACCCCTACAACGACATCCGGCGAACCGTTTAGCTGATAATAAGCAATCCCCATCGCTTTGCATAAATTACTCAAAGGGGATTCTCCTTTTTCGCGTTGCTTATTGAAAGCTATAATCTTAATATTGTAGGCGGGATCGGCCAAAGGAAGCAAACAACTTATCTGGGAAAGCAAAGAGTTTGAATCCAAAATCCCCACCGCTTGCGATAACGAACCGGAAGAGAGCATGCCCAATGTCATAAAAACGGCATTCCCGTGTCCTTGCAAATCATCCAGATGACAAATAAACCTGCGTGCATCCGTATCGACCAACACATTTTGAAAAAAGAATGCGGAATAACCTTCTGCGCAAAGACTGGAGTTTTGATCCAGTTTACGATTAAGCAACTGCGCCAAATCGTGCAACAAAAGCGGTACCGGACCGCTCTTATCCGCCAGTAACCGTTCGTGTTCACGGTGTTTTTGCATCAGGCCGTCGACAAAGGAGGAATCTTGTTTCTGCCTGATTAAAGGGATCAGGTATTTAAGCGTATTTTTAATATCTCCCCGATACACATGCTTTGTCTGCTGCTGATCAACCCCGCTAAGCGCGAAAGGAGAAATTTGTATAATCTTTACTTTATCGCCAAATTCACAAAAGTTCTTTTGCGAATAATCAAGCAGCAATAACAATTGAGAATCACCCACCGCCTCATAGGCGGCAGGCTGCGCCCAATGTCCGTAAACACCGACCGCATACTCCATATGCACCCCTACCGCAGCCCGTATACCCGGGTTAAAAACAACCGGACTCAACAAAAGCCCGGACAAGGCATTCACTTCAGCGACCGCTTCTCCACACTGCTTGCCGCACAATATGGTAATCTTTTCATACTGATTTAAATTATCCGCCAGCTCTTCG
The DNA here is from genome assembly GCA_036649595.1 of Bacteroidales bacterium. Lineage (GTDB taxonomy): Bacteria > Bacteroidota > Bacteroidia > Bacteroidales > JAUNSR01 > JAUNSR01. Next base: position 2,978 of record JAVWBH010000100.1, on the reverse strand, counting down.
AGCTTATTTTGCGGAGGCAGGATCACGGGATCGCTTTTATATGATTTTATCCTTTTATTTTTTTCATAGCCGGCTTCGACAGAAAGCAAATGGCGACTAATCAACAAAATTGCGACCCTGTTCTCGGCAACCGCGTATTGCAGACTGTGAAGAATCATGCGTGCGCTTTGATTTGATTCTGTTAAAACCTGCACAAAGAGATCGCAGTTTCTCAAAAGCGGGAGGAACATACTTTCGGGGGTCATGTCATAATCATCGACAACACAGGCAACCAGCAAAGAAACCCGACTCCTGTTTAACTCATAAAGCGCAGACAAGGATTCGAGCAATGCCGAGGCCGTAGGAAATACGCATACTCCTGTATTGTTATCCAATTCGGCCTGAGCGGCCGCGGCTACGCATATTTTTTCAGCATCCGCTATGCGGCTGACGGCTGGTAAAGAGGAATCACGCCATTTAAAATAATCAGTATGGTTAGCATCCAGAACCCAGACATTCGAAATATCCGAATTCACACAGATGTCGGCGAATATATCTTGAAAACTACATTTCATAGCAAACAATTGTGTGTTTAATAAACCGATCTGTCAATTCAAAACGAAAAGCATTTACATATTAGTAACATTCTGGTTTTAAGTTAGGTTCGAAGCAGACTTTATTAATTTTATTTTAGAGCGGCCAACTTAAAATCAGACAATCCGAATCAACCATTCATCCTAAAAAGATAATAAATACAACTGCCAAAATAAACCTTTATCCCCTGTCTGATGTATTAAGAATAAGAGAAGCTGCCTTTACGGATATAAAGGACAACACAAATTTTATTCAGACAAATATGAGTTTTATTTGGTTTATTATCATTGGAGCCTTAGCCGGATTCATAGCCGGAAAACTAATGAGAGGAGGAGGATTTGGTTTAATCGTGAACCTGATTGTAGGTATAATCGGCGGATTACTCGGAGGCTGGGTATTCGGGTTATTCGGATTGCATTCGGGTGGTATCATAGGAAGCCTGATCACCTCGGTAGTGGGCGCGGTAATTTTTTTATGGGTTATTTCTCTTTTTAAAAAGAAAGAGTAAATTCAGCAGGAGGGCAGCAACAAAATTGCAGCTCTCCTTTTTTCTAAAATAAAGTTAACTTCAAAAAATTATATTTCTCATTTTCAACGAACACGCCTGTTCGGAAAATTTGATCGCCCCATGTGTATTTGGTAAATATAATTTTCTTTTTACCTTTGCATTGCAATCGGGAAACAATACCCGGCAGCTCAAAAACCTCAAACGGTGTGGTAGTTCAGCTGGTTAGAATACCTGCCTGTCACGCAGGGGGTCGCGGGTTCGAGTCCCGTCCATACCGCTTAAAGCCTCGGAATCGGAAGATTTCGGGGCTTTTTTGTATCCTCTCCTCCCTGATCCCTCTTCTCCACAACCTTCGCTACTGAATTCTGATCCCCTTTGCTACTAATCCGAATCCCTCAGAACCCTTTTTACATTGCGTTTTTTCTGTTTTATTGCTATTTATTTAATAAGGCGTTGATCATTCGTGAAGAATAATTGTTTATATGTAAAAGTGATTGTCAAATATCTGATAAATCAGACAATACCAAGAGCCTTATGCGAAAACTTTTCTCGTTATTATTCATCTTTCTCGCCTTAAATCTACATGCAGAACGGAAAACAGTCGGATTGGTATTAGGCGGCGGCGGAGCAAAGGGTGCTGCGCACGTTGGTGTATTGAAAGTTTTGGAAGAAGCCGGAATTCCGATCGACTACATAGCCGGCACAAGCATCGGAGCCATTGTCGGAGCCTTTTATGCTTGCGGACATGATGCGCATGAGATCGACAGCTTAATGCGGCAACTGAATTGGAAGTTACTTCTGAGCGATCAGTCACCGCATAACAACCTATTTTATCATACCAAAGAAAAAGAATGGAAGTACGTATTGAATTTACCGATAAAGAAGCAGATATCACTGCCTGCCGGTATTATCAACGGACAAAACATACTCAACCTGTTTTCCGATCTGACCGTCGGATATCATGATTTGTCTTCATTTAATAACCTGCCCATTCCTTTTGCCTGCGTAGCTACCGATTTGACAAAAGGCAATTCAATAACACTCGATTCAGGTTCGCTTCCTTTAGCAATGCGGGCCAGCATGTCGATACCGGGTATTTTTATGCCAGTAACATTAGACAGCATGATACTTGTTGACGGAGGGGTTCTTAACAATCTGCCGACCAATGTTGTAAAAGCAATGGGTGCCGACATCACGATCGGGGTAGACCTTTCTACCGGAAAACTAACGAATGAAGATCTGAAAACATTCAACGGAGTTGTCGAAAAGATCGTAGACATGATGGGCAATAAAGAATATCTGCAAAATAAAAAAGAGCTGGATCTATGCCTGAATCCGGATTTGAAAGGATTTGGAACCATGAGTTTTTCAACCGGTGCAATGGATTCGATGTATCAGAGCGGCATCGAAGTAGCCCGAAAACACCTTCCGGAAATCCTGGCACTAAAGGATAAAATCTATAACAACGACACTACGCTCGTTGCTCCGCTAAAACCGATGGACAACAAGGGCTGGAATCCGAACGACACGATTCAGATCGCCAACATTTATTTCGACAGCATCCCGCCCAAAGAATACAAATGGTTTAAAAAGAAAGCAAACCTTGTGGAAAACAGCCGGGTCACGATTCGTGAAATCAATCATGCGATCTCCGTACTCGACGGACTTGATCTTTTCTCAAGCGTTACGTACAAATTATCAGACTCCACTCCTGCCGACCTCACATTCATATTGGAAAAAAAAGCATTAAATCAAATCAACATAGGCTTTCGGTTCGATACAGAGAGTATGGCTTCGATCCTGTTAAACACTACGTTTTCTCAGAAGTTTTTCAAGGGATCCGAACTCTCCGTGACGGCGAAGTTAGACAAAAACCCCTATTTGTCTTTAGAATACA
>JAVWBH010000099.1:0-9298 GCA_036649595.1 Bacteroidales bacterium | reverse complement strand
TGATAATCCGTTCGTCACCGTCGCTTGATATTTTTCCATCCGGTGCTCCGTCTTTCCATACCCCGTTTGCATCTTTGTAAATAGCACTACCTACATCTTTATACATTAGCATACCCGGTTTGAATTTGTCTTCTGTCACACCGAATACGGTAGCTTTTTCATTCGGGTTAGTCAGATTTTGGCGTAGGTAGGCAATGTAATTATCTACATCAGCCTGCGTACGGGCTATACCCATGCATTGATAGCCGGTTTCGCCACCCCTTATTTTGCCGATTTCATCTTTCCATGTTCCTACGATGCTGGCAGTTTGGTATTTACGTTTTACCTTGCTGGTGGCATATGCCAACGATCCTTTTGCATTGATTGTCCAGTCTTTAGTCAGTGTTTGTTGATAACCGATCTCTAATTCACCACCCCATGCGTCCTGGATTCCGTAATTACGTTTCGGAGATGCCCCTGCAATACCTGCACTTTGCGGAAATTCACTTTTGCTGTCGTCCAGGATATCGAACGTATGTTTATAGAAGGCATCTATGTTTACTGTTAAGAATTTGAACCAGGTTGATTCAATCCCCACATTATAAGAATCGGTTGTCTCCCACGTTGCGTCCAGAATCATTAAACCTTCCAGAGTAGGTTGTAAAGAAGTATGTATCTTATCAGATCCGAAAATGATATTTGATCCTGCGCCATAGCTTTCCTGCCATTGTGCCATAGTTACCTTGTCGTTACCCAGACGTCCGTAATTCGCACGCAGTTTCAGGTTATCCATAAACGGTACCGCATCGCGGAAAAAATCTTCTTCTGAAATACGCCAGCTGGCAGCGACAGAAGGGAAAAGCCCCCATCGGTATTTTGGAGCAAAATTGGCCGATGATTCGTAACGAGCCGTTGATTCAATAAAATTTTTACTTCCGTAGTTATAATTTACACGTCCGATAAATGACTGACGGCGTCCGAGTGTATTGATCGAAGATGTGAATGTTTGTCCGTCTGTACCGAATCCGGTTGTTGTTTCCACCTTATCGATAATCATACCATTACGGAATCCTCCCAGGCGATTACCTCCACTCTCAGACTGCTCATATACAGCAATAGCCGAAATATCATGTTTGCCAAACGTGTTGTTATAGCTGATAGACGGATTTAACTGATAAGAATAGCTGAAGTTGGCAGATTCTTCCAGTTTGTCGCCATTCACAATTTTACGGGTATTCCCGGTTGGCGTATCAAGCAACAGATAGGTTTCCTCTTTTTCGAATTCATAGAGGTTATATGATTTTGAAAGGGCCTTTCCGTAAGAAGAGCTACGGCTGTAGTTACCTTGTAAAGAAACTTTCATTCCTTTTATATAAGGTATATTCCAGTCGAAGCGAGCTCCCATTGCTGTTTGCTGATCTTTGTTTCTGCGGAATGATCCTGAATCAAAGATTGCTAACGGGTGTGTTCCCGATGATTGATCAACACCATTGGCGGTAGGCAGTCCATTGATATAAGCCGGAATCCAGCGCGGTGTACGTACCAGATCACTAAAGGTTCCGTACATACGGTCAGCCTCGGCATCTTTCTGGTTCAAAGGCATTTCAGTGTCTTTCTGTGAGTAGCTTAAGTTAAAGCTACCTAAGATGTCTTTTGTGAAATTGATGTCTAATCCCGAACGTACGTTGAATCGGTTTACGTCCATGTTGGCAAAATTCCCATCTGCCCACATATAAGATCCTCCTACGAAGTAGCGTACTTTTTCGGTACCGCCGCTTACATTTAAAGTATGGCGTGTATTATTTGAATTTTTCCAGCCTTGTTCCAGCCAGTTGTGATTCATCCCTCTCATTTTGGTCAGGGCAGTTTCCGAAAACTTCAGATCCAGTTTTGAAATATCTTCTTCTGCTTGCATATCAAACAGGTCATTCAGCATGCGTCCCTGTTCATAAGCGCTCATCATCTCCGGCATTTTTACCCCCTGAGAAAATCCGTATGAACCAGAATAATTGAATTTTATTTTACCTTCTTTACCTTTACGTGTAGTAACAAGGATAACGCCCCCGGCGCCCCGGACACCATATACAGATGCTTGCGCATCTTTTAAGACAGAAATGTTTTCGATTTCGGATGGGTCGAGCAGATTGAAGGCGGCTTCATCGCGGATAAAACCGTCGATAACATATAAAGGTGGTTCTGCATTCCACGATCCGTTGATACGTACTTTAATAGATGCGTTAGCCAGCGGATTACCAGTAACCTCGCTTACATTTACCCCGGGCATCGACCCCATTAATACGGAACTTAGATTGGAAGCAGGGATATTGTCGAGTTTTCGCATATCCACGCTAGAAACGGCACCGGTCATATTGGCTCGTTTAACAGTACCATACCCCACTACCACTACTTCGTCGAGGAGTTCAGTATCCTCTTGCAAAGTGATGTTGACGGGTTTGTCAGAGATAGGTACCTCTACCGTTTTATACCCGATGTAGCTGATTACTAAAGTGCCTTTTCCCGGTGTTTGTAGTTTGAAATTACCATCCAGGTCTGTAACAGTGCCAATGGTTGTTCCTTTTACGGAAACACTTGCGCTGATAATGCCTTCGCCTGTGGCATCTTTGATTTTCCCGGTTACAACTTTGTTTTGTTGCATCTCCGCCGTTGTCTTTATTTCCGGTGAAGCAAATGCTGTTGCCGGCATAAAGGAAGACAAGGAACCTGCAATGGCGACAGAAGTCAATAGTTTGTAAAAATCGCTATGATACGATTTCTCATGAACATCATTACTCTGATTCATATTCTTTCGTTTAAAATAAATCTCATGGAAAATAAGGCCGTCAGTTGTTGTTTTGATCTGAATAATTGTAACCAAAAGTTCTTCACGGTTATTTCAATAATGTATTGACGTAGTTGAGATATTTTTGTAATCACTAAAACGAGAAAAATATTTATACTTTGTTTTCTTATATAAATAAAAATTGATTTAACGATGGGCGTTTTGATGAGTATCTGAACGATTATATGCAAGTTTTAAATAAGAAAAAGAGGGCAGGTCGCATTTCTTTGATGAAAAATATTGTTTTTGGTGATTACGAATAGAAAAGCATATCGTTATATATAGACATTATAGTAAAATCTAATTTTTTAAAAATCTAATATAATGATGCAAAAAAAGGCGTTAGGATGCGGACTCTTGTTGATGGGTTCCGTTTCTATGGTGCAAGCGCAGTACCCACAGGTACCGAAGGAAATAAAAGAGCAAACTGAGAAAATGATGGCGCAGGCTCGTGCGGCCTCTGATGCGGCCTGGGAACTGGCATTGCCTATCATTGAAAAAGAAGCAAAAGCAGGACGGCCTTTTATTCCATGGGCTGCCCGACCAACCGATTTGCCTCAGGCTGATCTGCCTGCCTTCCCGGGTGCATGGGGCGGCGGTGCGTTTACATTTGGTGGCCGTGGCGGAAAAGTAATTACCGTAACAAATCTGAATGATAGCGGACCTGGTTCTTTCCGGGCAGCTTGCGAAACAGGTGGCGCACGTATCATTGTATTTAATGTTTCGGGTATAATCCGTTTGAAAACGCCGCTTAATGTGCGTGCTCCTTATATTACAATTGCCGGACAGACTGCACCCGGAGATGGCGTTTGTGTAGCTGGAGAATCGTTCTGTATTGATACGCATGATGTGATTATTCGTCATATGCGTTTCCGTCGCGGCGAAACGAATGTAGGGCGTCGTGATGATGCGTTTGGCGGAAATCCGGTCGGAAATATCATTATCGACCACTGCTCGACTTCATGGGGACTTGATGAAAATATCTCTTTCTACCGTCATATGTATAGTCCGGGTGAGGGGTACAAAGACCTGAAGCTGCCTACCGTAAACGTAACGATTCAGAATACGATTTCAGCGCAGGCTCTCGATACGTACAACCACGCTTTTGGTAGTACATTGGGTGGTGAAAACTGTTCTTTTATTCGTAACCTGTGGGCAAGTAATGCCGGACGTAACCCGTCTGTGGGCTGGAACGGTATTTTTAACTTTGTAAATAACGTTGTGTATAACTGGGTACACCGTTCTATGGACGGGGGCGATTATACGGCAAGCTTCAATCTGATCAATAATTATTACAAGCCAGGCCCTGCTACTCCGACGGATTCTCCTGTAGGACATCGTTTCTTAAAACCGGAGGCCGGAAGAAGTAAACTGGCATACCGTGAATATGGCCGTGTATATGCGAATGGCAATATCATGGAGGGGTATCCTGAAATTACAAAAGATAACTGGGCCGGAGGGATCCAGATTGAGACTCAGCCAAATACAGACGGATACACTGAAAAGATGAAATGGGATCGTCCGTTGCCAATGCCGAAATTTCCGATTATCGATGCTGAAGAAGCATTTGATGTAGTGTTGAATGAATGTGGTGCTAATATTCCGCGCCGGGATATCGTCGATATACGTGTAACAGAAGAAGTGCGTACCGGAAAACCATATTATATAGAAGGGCTTGATCCGACATCCTTCTATCAGTTTAAACACCGTCGTTTGCCACAGGATGCTTTCAAAAAAGGTATTATTACAGATATTGCTCAGGTGGGCGGATATCCCGAATATAAAGGAACTCCTTATGTAGATTCTGATAATGACGGAATGCCGGATGCATGGGAAAAGAAATATGGTCTTAACCCGAATGATCCGTCGGATGCCAATTTGGATATGAACGGCGACGGTTATACCAATATTGAGAAATACATCAATGGTATCAATCCGAAGAAAAAGAAAAATTGGAGAGATAAGAAAAACAATTACGATACGCTTGCTAAGCAAGGCAAATTATTATAATCATGAGATTACATCAGTTATGGCTGGTTCTTCTTTTAATTTGTGGACAGACGGTTTTTGCCGTTGACCTGAATAAAGAAAACCGTGACGAAAAATATGTTACGTCTATTGTCGCACGATCAAAGAAGATTGTGGATAAATTGAATATTTCCGATCCGCAGCGTGCGCAAGAGGTGACCAATGTGATTGCAAACCGTTATTTTTTATTGAACGATATCTATGAAAAAAGAGATATCGCCGTAAAAGCGGTTAAAGAATCGGATGCCGATAAAGAAAAAAAAGACGCGGCTATCCGTATTGCTGATTCAGAACGCGATGCCGCTCTTTATCATGCCCATTTCGCATTCGAGGGTGCGCTTTCTCTTTATCTGGATGAAAAGCAGGTTGAAGAAGTGAAGAACGGTATGACTTATAATGTGGTAAATGTAACCTATACCGCTTATCTGGATATGATCCCCTCTTTGAAAGAGGATGAAAAAATTCAGATTATGGCATGGCTGAAGGAGGCGCGCGAATATGCGATGAATGGTGAGAACTCCAATAAAAAGCATGCCGTATTCGGTAAGTTTAAAGGACGTATCAATAATTACCTGGCTGCCAGAGGGTATGACCTGCAGGCAGAGCGTAAAGGTTGGTATGAGCGCATTGAAGCTGCCAAGAAATAAAAAAGAACGGTTGTCCCGGATTTTACCGATTTATTAAAAAAATGGAATATTGAGACAGATATTTTGGAAATTGATGATATGATTTTAGATTTGTAATCATTACAAATTGATATTAATTTAAAATAGTTATTCATATGGAATCAAATATCATTATCTGTCATTGTATGAAAGTTGATCGCGAGACAATTGTCAAAGCTATCCGCGAAGGTGCTGTTACAGTAGCCGACGTTGAAGATAAAACAGGAGCGGCAGGCGGTTGTGGTCGTTGTCAGGGAAGAATACAGGACTTAATTGTCGAATTAAAAAAATAATCCATTATTTCGGGTATCGTTTTTATGAATAAAAAAACTCCGCAAGAGTGATTTGCCCTTATTTGGCCGATCGCTCATGCGGAGTTTTTTTTGCCGAAAACCATTGAAAATAGACGAAATAGATTTACTTCTTACGTTTTCGAAATTTATAATTGAATCTGTTTTCAGAGAATAGAAAAATATCTGTTTCAGACGGACGTATCGCTATTTTCATCTTGAAATATAAATAGGTCCAGAAGGTGGGTCGAATGTATTACTCCCGTCGTTATGTGGAACGGAAGATGAGTTATGGGCAAAAAAAAGGTTGTCTCACGACAACCCATCTTTATTAACCTTAAATCTAATACCATGAAAAACACAGTGCAAATATAGGGGGATTCGGGATATCTGCAATGGATTGCGCAAATAAAATTAGCGTAATTAACATTATTTTCCAAATTGGTATAAAATGGAGGTTTGATTTTACGGGTTTTGAGAATTTGGCCCTCCTTTTTTGCAATTAAAATGATAAATTGCTATCTCGGGTTTGCATAATTCTCTTTTTTGTTTACATTTGTGGCATTTAAAACCTGAATTTGTGGAAGCATTCTTCAGAACACATAAGTATTTAGTAGAGCATCTTAACAATCCCGTCCGCAGAGAGTTAATGGACGAGATTAATTGGGATAATCGGCTGATCGGTATCAAAGGAAGCCGCGGAGTAGGGAAGACTACCTTTCTGCTGCAATATGCCAAAGAAAATTTTGGTACGGATCGCTCATGCCTGTATATTAATCTGAACCATTTTTATTTTACGGAACGTTCGTTACGTGAATTTGCTACGGAATTTTGGGTAAAAGGCGGAAAGACACTACTCATCGATCAGGTTTTCAAATATCCCGATTGGTCGGAAGAGTTGAAATATTGCTATGAAAATTTACCGGAATTAAAAATAGTATTTACAGGGTCGTCGGTGATGCGGCTTAAAGAGGAAAATCCGGTGCTTTCGGGACTGGTGGATTCATATAATCTGCGTGGTTTTTCTTTCAGAGAATTTATCAATATGATGGCGGGTACGAACTTCCGCTCTTTTAAACTGGAAGAACTGATTGACAACCATGAGTCGATAGCACAAGATATTTGTTCGCGTGTAAAACCGCTGGCATACTTTCAGGATTATCTACATCACGGTTTCTATCCTTTTTTTCTCGAAAAGCGGAATTTTTCTGAGAATCTGCTTAAAACGATGAATATGATGCTGGAGGTGGATGTTGTTTTTCTCAAACAGATTGAATTAACCTATCTGACAAAACTGCGAAAACTCCTCTATCTGTTGGCTGTAAATGCCCCTTGTGCGCCTAATGTGAGCCAGCTGGCCAAAGAGATCAATACTTCGCGCGCTACGGTAGTCAATTATATTAAGTATCTGAAAGATGCGCGTTTGATCAATATGCTATATACCGAGGAGGAAGAATTTCCGAAAAAGCCGGCAATGGTATATATGCATAATACGAATCTGATGTTTCCGATCCGGCCGTCGAAAGTTGAATCTCAGGCTATTCGCGAAACATTCTTTTATAATACGTTGCATAAGGACAATCGGTTGAATAAAAGCCGCGAGAAGAATGTGCAGTTTTTGGTAAATCAGCTATATGAATTCCGAATCTGCGATAAGGCAATGCGGATCAAATATAACCCCGCTTATTTTTATGCAATGGATGACCTGGAGGTCGGAAAGGATAATATTATTCCTTTATGGCTTTTCGGATTCCTATATTAATGAACTTAATTTCCTAACATAATTAAGAATATGACCAAACAAAAGAAATTTTTAACTTGTGACGGTAATCAGGCCGCTGCGCATATCGCGTATATGTTCAGCGAGGTGGCTTCGATCTATCCGATCACTCCATCTTCGACCATGGCCGAGTACGTGGACGAATGGGCTGCCAACGGAAGAAAGAATATTTTCGGAGAAACTGTTAAGGTGGAAGAAATGCAGTCGGAAGCGGGTGCTGCGGGTGCCGTTCACGGTGCGTTGCAGGCAGGTGCGCTGACTACGACGTTTACTGCTTCGCAGGGTCTTCTTTTGATGATTCCGAACATGTATAAAATTGCAGGTGAATTGCTTCCTTGCGTATTCCATGTTTCGGCTCGTACTATCGCTTCTCACGCTTTGTCTATCTTCGGTGACCACCAGGACGTAATGTCGGCCCGTCAGACAGGTTTCGCTATGTTCTGTACAGGTTCTGTACAGGAGGTAATGGATCTTGCGGGAGTTGCTCATTTGGCAACACTTGAAACTCGCATTCCTTTTGTTCATTTCTTCGACGGATTCCGTACATCTCACGAAATCCAGAAAATCGAAACATTGGAGAACGAAGATTTGGCTCAGTTCATCAACTGGGAAAAATTGGATGAGTTCCGTGCACGCGCTATCAACCCGGAAAATCCGGTTGCTCGCGGTACTGCTCAGAATGAAGATATCTTCTTCCAGGCTCGCGAAGCATGTAATCCTTTCTACGATGCAGTTCCTGAAATTGTACAGGACTATATGGATAAATTGGCTACCGTTACAGGTCGCTCATACAAATTGTTCGATTATTACGGGGCTGAAGATGCAGAGCGCGTAATCATCGCGATGGGTTCTGTTACAGAAGCTGCCCGCGAAGCGATCGATTACCTTCGTGCAAAAGGTGAAAAAGTAGGTTTGATTTCGGTACACTTGTATCGTCCGTTCTCTGCTAAACACTTCTTGGCCGCACTTCCGAAAACAGTAAAACGCATTGCTGTTCTTGATCGTACGAAAGAACCGGGAGCAACCGGCGAACCTTTGTATCTGGATGTGAAAGATGTTCTTTACGGAACAGAAAACGCTCCGATCGTAGTAGGTGGCCGTTACGGTTTGTCTTCTAAAGATACTACTCCGTCACAGATCGTATCTGTATTCAACAACTTGGCGATGAACGAACCTAAAAACGGTTTCACAATCGGTATTGTTGATGACGTAACATTCACATCGCTTCCTCAGCTTCCTGAATTGGAGCTTGAAGGTGGTGCTTACGAAGCTAAATTCTTCGGTTTGGGTGCTGACGGTACGGTAGGTGCCAACAAAAACTCAATCAAGATCATCGGCGACAACACAACGAAATATTGCCAGGCTTACTTCGCTTACGACTCGAAGAAATCAGGTGGTTTCACTTGTTCTCACCTTCGTTTCGGTGATAATCCGATCCGTTCAACTTATTTGGTAAATACTCCTGACTTCGTAGCTTGTCACGTTCCTGCATATCTTCATATGTACGACGTAACAAAAGGATTGAAGAAAAACGGTACTTTCCTTTTGAACTCAATCTGGAATGCTGAAGAAACGAAAAAACATCTTCCTGATAACGTAAAACAGTACCTTGCTGCTAACAATATCAAGATGTTTATCATCAACGCAACAGCTATCGCACGCGAAATCGGTTTGGGTAACCGTACAAATACAATTCTTCAGTCGGCATTCTTCAAAA
>JAVWBH010000098.1:0-9517 GCA_036649595.1 Bacteroidales bacterium | reverse complement strand
GCTTTCTTTGCCATTTTTAATTTCTCCCTTTAATTAATTAAGCGTTCAAAAAGCCAGCAGAGGCAGCATCTTTTAATGCAGCATCTAAGCCTTTCTTGTTAATGGTACGTAGACCAGCTGCAGATACTTTCAAGCTAATCCATACATCTTGTTCTGCCCAATAGAGCTTTTTCTCAAACAGGTTGATTTCGAATCTTCTCTTTGTTCTTCTTTTAGAGTGAGACACGTTGTTACCAACCATTGCCTTTTTTCCTGTAATTTGACAAATCTTCGACATTGCTATCTAATTTTAGTTTTTGACTGCTTTCACAAACAGTGCGCAAAATAAGTGATTTTTCTGTTACCAGCCAAACATCCTCACGAAAAATTTAAAACAAATCTACTTTTAACTCAATATCACTCCTATAAATCAAGCATTTAACAAACGCATACCCTTTGATAAATTAAAACAGACCCTATTCATTTATAAGCCGGTATTCACCATCGCAATCCAACCAAAGCTATAATTTACAGGATTATCAAAATATGATTCATATCAATCAAATGAAATTAAGAAGCCAATATTATTATATTTATATAAATACACTTAATTTTGCACTAAATTACAATACTATCTTATGATCAAACAAACGTTTTTAATTTCAGCGGCACTATTGGCGGGGTCAGTCAATACTGCATTTGCACAAAAAGACATCACTACTTTTGGAGTCAAATTAGGTATGAATATTGCTACTATGACAAATGGTGAAAATCCGACTCCACGTGTAGGACTTAATATCGGGGTGTCAGGTCAATATTTTGTAACGAGCAGATTTGCTCTCGAAGGTAATTTCCTTTATTCTCAACAAGGGCTGAAAGAAAGAGAAGATGGAGTAAACGGTACTATAAAAATAGACTATCTTACGATTCCTTTATTAGCAAAATTTTATCCGATGGCAACCGGATTCAATATTTACGGTGGGCCGCAATTCGGATTTGCCGTAAATAAAAAAGTAAAAGTAGACGTTTCCGGAGTTACGGTAGAAGAAAGCATCCGGGACCTGGTAAATACGTTCGATTTCGGTTTAGCGCTGGGAATGGGATATGACTTTGATTTCGGTTTAACACTTGATTTACGTTGCAATCCGGGATTCACCCGAATTTTCAAATATGATATAGACGGCGAAAATTCACGCAATGTTGTATTCACCATCGGTGCAGGATACAAGTTTTAATAATGAAATCAAACGAGAGGCGTGCCAAAAGCATGCCTTTTTTTAAAGCTCCTATACCCTGTTTGGAAGGCTCCTATACCCTGTTTGAAAAGCCGGGCTCAGCGGAGAGATTACGCCCCCCGCTATAGGACGATATAAAAAGGAATAAAGGGAACCCGATTTTTAGCCGATCGGAAATTTAGAACATCTATTGGCGACATAACAACAAAATACATAAACGGAGATTAAACAGAATGAGCCCGGCACAATACCCGGGCTCATTCTCATATAAATTAATCATTAAAATTATTTTTCTATCAGCTCCAACAACATCAACAAAGCGGTATTAGACGCTTTTTGAATATTATATTCCCTCAATTTCCCGAATGAATACAGCCGGGCTATGATTGTATCCTGATATTTTGCCGCAATCCAGATTGTGCCGACAGGCTTATCAACAGTACCACCATCCGGACCTGCGATTCCGGACGTAGCAACCGAGCAATCAGTATTACAAATGCGGGCGACACCCGCTGCCATCTGACAAACTACCACCTCACTAACTGCTCCGTGCGCTGCAAGAACTTGCTCTTCTACGCCTAAAACAGACATCTTAACTTCATTAGCATAAGACACTACGCCACCCTTAAAATAAGCCGAGCTGCCTGCTATTGCTGTTATCATTTGCGCAATAGTACCTCCTGTACAACTCTCGGCGGTTGCCAACGAAAGATTTTTTGCTTTCAAGGCATTCCCGATTAAGACGGCAAGCGGTAAATCTTGCTCCGAGTAAATATCTTTTCCCAATAATAATCGCAAATGATTAATCAGCGTAACCATTTGCTCGTTTAATTGTGCCTTGTCATGATTTCTGCCGGTCAGACGCAATCTTACAATTGCCGGTTGTGGCAAATAGGCCAACTTGAAATCATCAGGAAGCATTGACTCAAATTCCATCAAATGCTCAGCCAATGCAGATTCCGTATAGTTCTTAACAAGGAATGTGTGATGCACCACCGCTGCACCGTCGTTAAAACGCACCTCTAAGCGTGGCAAAATACCATTGGTCATTAACCACTTCATTTCCGAAGGGACTCCTGCCATCGATACCAACACCTTCCCATCTTTTTCAAACCAGGTACAAGGCGCGGTGCCCACTTTATTCATAATAACTTCTGCCTTATCAGGCACCCATGCCTGAGTTTCTGTCAGATCATTAAGCTTCAGTGAGCGTTTTGAAAATATCTCACGAATATTTTCCAGAATATCGGCATTAAAAATCAGATCGCTATTAAAATATTCACAAAGCACATGCTTGGTCACATCATCTTTTGTCGGCCCGGTACCTCCGGTAACAAGAATAATGTCCGCGCGCGAAAAAGCAGCGTCGAAAGCAGCAATAATATCTTCGCGTTTATCAGCAACCGTTGCGATATGAACTACCTCCCAACCCAGCTGATTGACTTGTGTTGCCATCCAGGCGGAATTGGTATCCACGATCTGACCGATCAAAATTTCATCTCCGATAGTTATGATTTCAATTCTCATTCTATTTTATATAAGGTTGCAGATGTTTGATCCGCTGCAATAGCGTCGGATGCGAATAATAAACAAACACATAAATGGGTGCCGGCGTAAGATTACTCAATGCTTTGACCGAAATCTTTTCCAGGCCGGAGATTAAGGCTGCCGCAAAACCATATTGTGCGGCAAAACGATCTGCCTGATACTCATTATGACGCGACATCGCATTCATTGCAATTCCCGTCACAAGCCCGACCGGAGAATACAAGAGTGTAAAAGCAATAAGTCCCAACTCGAAAGTAGGAAACTTCCCTCCCATTGCTTCTGCCAATACTTCATTATCGACAAGCAACGAAAACACATAAAGCAAAACAAAAGAGTTAAGGATAGATATCCCCAGGCTCAAATAAGTATGCCGGTATTTATAATGACCTACCTCATGTGCCAAAACAGCAACAATCTCCTCCGTCGTAAGCTCTTTAATCAGCGTATCGTATAAAACAATTCGTTTTTTCTTTCCCAGACCCGTAAAATAAGCATTTGCTTTCGTCGAACGTTTTGATCCGTCGATTACGTAAATATTGGAAATTTCAAAATCAGCCTTTACCGCAAATTTTTGAATGGTATCGCGCAATATTCCGGGAGCTAATGGAGTTTGCTTATTAAATAAAGGAACAATCCACTCCGAATAGAACATCGAAAAAAACACCGATACCGCACAGATCAGGATCCAGGCATACAGCCAGAACATTTCCCGCCAAATTTGGAACAAAATATAAACCCCGGCAAGCAGACCACCCCCCAAAACCGCCGAAATCAGCCAGCCTTTGAAGGTATCTGAGAAGAACAGTTTTGGAGTCATCTTATTAAAACCAAATCGTTCTTCAATTACAAACGTATCATAATATGCAAAGGGCAACGTCAGAATATCATTTCCGATATAGATAACCGCAAAAAAGAAAAGGGCCGCCAACACCGGACTCGGCGTTACCATATAAGCAAAACCGTCCAGCAGGCCAAACCCTCCTATAAACAACATCACCATCATCAACACATACTCGAATGAACGGGTAACTGCCGAAAAAGCGTTGTTCTTCTTAAAATAAAGTTGCTGACGTGCATATTCTTTCTGGTCATAGATTCCCGCCAACTCAGCCGGAAGCTCCGGTCTGGCTGCACGGCGATTAATCCATCCGAGAATCGTACCAAACAGATAATCGATTGTAACAAAACCTACAATCAGAAAAAATAAGTAGTTCAACATAATATCTTATAATTCAACACGGGCAAATGGCGCGGCATCTGACGCGCAATATTCACCATCCAGGTATTTAAAATATCCGGTAATTGCAACCATTGCCGCATTATCGGTTGTAAAAGAAAACTTCGGAACATGGATCTTCCAGCCATATCGCTTTGCATGATCTTCAAAAGCTGCACGTACAGCCGAATTCGCAGATACGCCTCCTGCCACGGCAACTTCCTTAATCCCGGTTTCTTTGGATGCTTTACGCAGTTTATCCATCAGAATATCAACGATTGTAGCTTGCAAAGAGGCACATAAATCATTCTTATTCTCTTCAATAAAGTTCGGATTCAATTTCAGATTATCGCGCAACATATACAGAAAAGAGGTTTTTAATCCGCTAAAACTATAATCGAAGCCGGCAATATGCGGTTTATTAAATTTAAAGCGGGTCGCATCCCCTTCTTTAGCCAAACGGTCAACAACCGGGCCGCCCGGATAACCAAGCCCCATAACCTTCGCACACTTATCGAATGCTTCGCCGGCCGCATCGTCGATTGTCTGACCGATCACTTCCATCTGGTTGTAAGAGGTTACTTTTATAATCTGAGAATTCCCTCCGGAAACTAACAGACACAGAAACGGGAAATTAGGCTGATCCTGATCATCTTCTGTCTCTTTGATAAAATGTGCCAACACATGCGCCTGCAAATGATTGACATCGACCATCGGAATCTGCAAAGCAGCAGAAAATCCTTTGGTAAAAGAGGTTCCTACTAACAGGGAGCCCATCAAACCGGGTCCCCGGGTAAAGGCTATTGCACTCAGATCTTCTTTCCGGATACCGGCACGTTTTATCGCTTCGGATACAACCGGAACAATATTCTGCTGATGACAACGTGAAGCAAGTTCGGGCACAACGCCGCCATACGATTCATGAACAGCCTGACTGGCAATTACATTCGACAACAAAACTCCATCTGCGATAACAGATGCCGAAGTATCATCACAAGATGACTCAATACCTAATATGATTGTTTTCTTCTTCATTCTTCTTCTTTCTGGTGCTGTTAACACGCTTTACTACCCTGCAAATGTAATTATTATCTTATCAGTTTGCAATAACCTGCGGAGATAACGAATTTGCCTCCGATTTAATAGCATCACTCATGAAAAGTTTTATTTTTGTATCATTAATCAATTATGCATACACTATTCAACTACATAAAGAAAACCACAATTGGTTTTCTTCTTATTCTTAGCATATTCTATGGCTCTCTCTATGTTCTTTTGAGCATAGACAGCGTACAGCAATATGTAAAGAATATCGTTGTTCGCGAACTTTCCGCCCTGTTAAAGACAGATCTTTCAATTGAAGAGATACAGATCCGTCCGTTTAACAAGCTTACCTTGCAAAATGTTTTCATTCCCGACCAACAACAAGACACCCTGCTCTTTGTCAATAAAATCTCAGCGGGATTTCAATGGACACCGATATTGCAGAAAAATCTTTCTTTCACCACGATTCAGCTTTTGGGATTTGATGCACGGCTAAGTCGCACGGCGCCGGATGCCCCCTTGAACATTCAATTTTTGCTGGATGCTTTTGCCTCAAAAGATACGGTAAAAAAACAATTTCCTTTTGACCTTCACTTGAATTCGGTTTTTTTACGCAGAGGCTCTTTGCGGTATGACGACCTCTCTGCCCCTGAAAAGAGTAACGGATTCGACAAAAAACATATCCGTATTCAGGATTTACTGGCTACCGTCTCACTGCGTACCTACTCATCCGACTCATTGAATATCTTTGTCAAACGCCTATCATTAGAAGAAAAATCGGGCTTTCGACTGAATAAACTGGCGTTTTCGGTAGAAGCTAACAGGAAAGAAGCATCCCTAAACAACTTTTTACTACAACTACCTGAATCATCGGTCCGGATCGACTCGATGAAGCTCGATTATACCAATGTAGCTACCGCAGCCCAATTTGCAGACAGTGCCACATTCAACATACAGATGCAACCTTCGCAGATATCTTTACGCGATATCAGTGCATTTACACCGGCGCTGAAACATTTCGACACTCCGGTAGAAGTGGAATTGGATGCAAACGGGCGCATCAACCAGATTGAGATCCCCCGCTTATCGGTATATGCCGACAATGAGATCTCGCTCAATGCAACAGCGTCATTAATGGGTATCTCCCACCCGTCGGAAGCCTATATATTCGGACGGGTAACCGATTTGGAAATCACGCCTGCCGGATTGATGATGATTATCAATAATTTCTCATCAAATAAACGAAACAGACCCGACCTGGTAAACCAACTCGGCACACTACGCTTTCATGGCGATATATCCGGGTTTTTCACCAACTTAGTTGCCTTTGGACAGATCCAATCTAAAATCGGCACCTTACGCACGGATATTTTACTGGGAAAAGATTTTGAAAAGGATATTCTGACCTGCAAAGGAAAACTCGGTACTTCCAATCTGAAAGTCGGACACCTTTTACCGAATAACAAATTACTCGACAATCTTGCTTTCTCATTAAAGGTAGATCTTCGAAAGAGTGGAAAAAACCCCATTACCGGCAAATTGGACGGTAAAATCCCAACCTTCGATTTTAAAGGTTATCGCTATGAAAACCTAACCCTCAACGGAGCTTTCAAAGGAAAAAGCTTCGATGGATCCGTATGCCTTGAAGACCCAAACGGCCATTTAGAAGTAAAGGGAAAAATCGATATCTCCCCGCGTAATTCATTATTTAATTTTTCTGCAAATGCGCAGAACGTTCGGTTAGGAAAACTAAAGTTAGCACCCAAATATCCGGACTCTGATCTATCATTCCGGGTTGAAGCAAATTTTACCGGCGACAAATTCGACACCGCACAAGGTGCTATCATTGTTGATTCGCTGGCTTTTTCAAACAACAACGAAACTTTTCTGTTAAATCAATTACAGATAAACGCTTTTAATCACGAAACCCCACAGGTAATCCAAGTCAATTCGGACATTTTAAAAGCACAAGTAAGAGGACGTTATTCATTTGCTGTTTTAGCAAATGAGATACGCAACACCATGGCGGAAGCATTACCAATCATTGCCTCCGAAAAAAAAATCCAGACAACCCCTGTCAATGACTTTGAATTTGCATTACAACTAAATGAAACTCCCGCATTACAGAAGGTACTGGATATTCCGCTAAGTTTCAAAAAACAGATTCATCTGGGCGGGTTTTACAACAGCCACAAAAAGATTTTCCGGTTAAGCGGCGAATTCCCGGAATTTCAAATCGGAAATATGCATTTTAAAGATGGCAACATTCTTGCCGATATGCCTGACGATAAAGTCAGCCTGCGCTTTAGCACATTAAAACTTAACAAGAATAACGACCCGATATCCCTATCACTGAATGCATCCGCTCAAGAGGGAGAATTAAAGACAAGATTTGACTGGAGTAATCTGGCTGAAACAACATACAGCGGCAACATATCTACGGCATCCCGTTTTACGCAACGTAAAAAAAGCAAATATCCGGTTCGCACAGAAATCGAGTTTCTTCCTTCTACCCTGATATTCAATGATTCGATTTGGCAAATGCAACAATCGAATGTCGTAATCGACTCAGGACGAATAGAAATACAAGATTTCATTGTTCGCCACGACAAGCAACACTTAAAATTAGATGGGGCTTTTTCTAAAAGCGAATTAGACACACTTCGCCTCAATCTGCACGATATGAGTCTGGATTATATATTCCAAACCCTAAACATGAATTTCATCATGTTCGGCGGACAGGGAACCGGCGAATTCCTGGTATCCAACCAAGATAAAGTTCCGGTTATTAAAACGGATAGCTTCAAGGTTAAAGACTTTACTTATAATGGGACTTACCTGGGCGACTTAAACCTTTATAGCGATTGGGATGCCAAAAATAATGGCATCCGCATGAATGGAAAAATCGTCCAGCCGGATGCATTACCCACTTTAATCGATGGCGGAATCTATCTGGCACAAGATTCGTTGTGGCTTAATTTTTTAGCTAACAGATTAAATATCGGATTTGTCGATATCTGGACAAATAAAATATTATCGAACCTCCAAGGGCGGGCTTCGGGAGATATCACGCTGTTCGGAAAATTCAGAACGCTTAACCTGGTGGGTGATGCCTGGGGAGAGAACGTAAATTTCGGGATTGACTATCTGAATACAACCTATTCGATCACCGATTCAATGCATTTCCGAAAAGACGGGATCTCTTTTAAAAATATACATGTATATGACAAGAACCTGACAAAGGCTTTTGCTTCAGGAAAAATTAATTACGAACACTTTAAAGATATTTCATACGATATCTCTTTTCTGATCCCGCCGGAAAACCCATTTCAGGTTTTTAATGTAACCGAAAAAATCAATCCGGTTTACTGGGGTACGATTTATGCTTCGGGATCGGCTCGTATTCACGGTAATACCGAAAAAACATGGATTGACGTATCGGCGCGAAGCAATGCCAATTCGAAATTTAATTTCTCGCTAAATGAAAACATGACGGCGGGCGATTATCAATTCATCACGTTTCATGATGCAGATGCAGAATGGAGTCAACACAATGACGATTCTCTGACCACAACGATACATCCCACACATCGCGTCGAGGCGATAGAGCAGGGACATGAGCTATTCCTTAATTTACAGATGGAAGCAACTCCCGACGTGGCAATCAGTCTGATCATGGACCCGGCTACCGGAGATATGATCAAAGGATCCGGGTCCGGAAATATCCGCCTGGAATACAACAAAACAAATGATTTCAAGTTATATGGCAATTACACCATCGATAAGGGAAGTTATTATTTCAATCTACAGGATGTAATTACCCGCGATTTTTCAATAAATCAGGGAAGCCGTGTAACTTTTCGGGGAGACCCTCTAAATGCAGAACTGAATATCGGGGCTTTTTATCAAGTGACAGCCAACTTAACCGATCTGGATGAATCATTTTCTGAATCCCGCGAATTAAGTCGCACAAACGTTCCGGTACAATGTATCCTGAATATCAAAGGAGATTTGCGTCGCCCTGATCTTAGCTTCGACATCAATCTGCCGACAGTAAGCCAGGATATCGACAGGCAGGTAAAAAGCATTATCAGCACGGATGATATGATGAATCGACAGATTCTTTATCTGATGATCCTGAATAAATTCTATACGCCCGAATATGCAAACAGCGGCCAGCAAAACAGATATACCGAATTAACTTCGGTTGCATCCTCGACGCTCTCTTCGCAGTTAAATAACTTACTCGGACAGATCAGCGACAATTGGAATATCGGAACAAATATACGAAGCGAAAAAGGTGACTTTTCGGATGTAGAAGTCGAATTGGCCCTTTCATCCCAACTTCTAAATAACAGATTGTTGTTTAACGGAAACCTGGGATATCGCGACAATCAAAATACAACAAATGCATTTATCGGCGATTTTGATTTAGAATATCTTTTAAATCCGGCCGGCTCATGGCGATTAAAAGCTTACAACCATTATAATGACC
>JAVWBH010000097.1:7886-9584 GCA_036649595.1 Bacteroidales bacterium | reverse complement strand
GCCGATTGTTATTGTCCCGTCGAAAGGGACATATAAGGTGAGTATCGGGTTATACACACGTCCCGCCAGATGCGTTATTGCATATGCGATACCTGTTCCGGCGATTATGATACCGGTTGTTACCGAAAATACGATGCCTGTTTTGGCCAATAATGACCGCCGGCATATGTATTTATTTTTTCTTAAAAGGAAAAGTGTAAATCCAAATAAAAAAATAATGGCATAAGTGATTATTTTCCATGTTGTAATGGAAAACAGGAGCGTTCCGAAAGGCGGAAAAAGAAAAAAAATACGATCTCGTTTGCCCTGAAGAGCATCCGGCGCAGAAAAATAGGGATCCGTGAGATATTTCCGGGTAATGGGTGTTATTTGGCGGAGATAATGATTCAGTGATTTTTCGGATACATTTGTAAACTGATCCTGTTCGGTATGATAATAATTCAGATTGTCGATCACCGCAAAATTCAAACCCGGTATCTGATTCCGGATACAGGCAAAATCAGTATAATTCGGCATTACCCGATATACGGCCGATGTGAGTGAATAAGAATAGGTATCTGAGGCTACCCGGTAGAGTTGCATTAATTTTTCATTACGGGGAGAGGTTTCAAAAAGTAATGCCGGCCCTTTGACTCCGCGCGCTTCTATATTTATGGCAAAATTTACCTGGTCAAATATTTCAGGATTTCGCTCGAGCGCCTTCTTCATTCCCGCCATATGTTCCTCTTCCAGATCGGTAAACAACACTTTGATCCCCTGACGCCATTCTGAATGTGTCTGCTTTAACCGGCGTACTGTTTCTAAGATAACTGCCAGCCCGTATCCGTCGTCGGCGGCTCCGAAAGAATAGGTACTGTCAGGAGTCAGGGCAGATGTTTTTCCACTTGAATCATAATGGGCCAGAAATAAGATGTATTGAGTGGAGTCATGTACCTGTTTCGGGTCTAAACGGGCATATATATTGGTGATCCGAACCGAATCGCCGGTACGGGTAGGGATCGAATCATAAGAAAATAATTGTACCTGTGCACCTTGTTTTTGTAATTGTTCGGTCAGATAAGATCTGACCATGGCGCGTTCTTTCGGATTTCGGAAAGAATGGGGGGTATGGCTGATTTTTTCAATCGATTTGAGCATATGGCCCGTTGCAATTTCGTCATTCCGAAATTTAATAAATGGATAAGACCAACTAATCCAAAATGTAACGCACAGAAGGAAAATCAGAATAAAAGGGGTATATTTTTTTTTCATCTGTTGTGAATCTCCGGTAAATAGAATTAAGGGTAAGAGATCTGATTATAAGCAAATATCAGAAATAAAAATGGTAGCCCCAATGTAATTGGCGCCAAATACTTTATCATAGAGAAATATTTATCAAAAAAATATTCCCTTTTGCGGATAATGAGACCGCTTTTTATCTACATTTGTCGCCGTTTTAAAAAATATATTAAAACCATTCAGGTTTGGGTTATGAGAAAATTATTTATGGGTGTAGCAGCGTTGCTGATTATGGCGAGTTGCACACAAAACGTTCAGAAAGGATCGAACGTAGAAGGTATTGTTGAAACACATGTATTGCATGCAAAGGATGTTGATCCTAAAACACCGCAGGAGGTAATTGAGATTTTGAAAGAGGGAAACCGGCATTTTGTTGAGAAACAAATGGTAAACCGGGATGCGATGGCCCAGTTGGTTGAA
>JAVWBH010000097.1:0-7876 GCA_036649595.1 Bacteroidales bacterium | reverse complement strand
CGTTGGCTATTGTGTTGTCTTGCATCGATTCGCGGGTACCGGTCGAAACGATTTTCGATAAAGGGCTGGGGGATCTTTTTGTTGCGCGTGTAGCCGGAAATATTGTAAATCCGGATATTCTTGGTAGTATGGAGTATGCCTGTGAGCATTCGGGATCGAAACTGGTTGTTGTTTTAGGTCATGAATGTTGTGGCGCCGTTCACTCTGCGTGCGAGCATGTCGATGCGGGTAATATGACTCAGATGCTGGCTAAAATCCAACCGGCTATTGACAGTTGTGCTGTTGAAGGAACAGACATCCATTCGGCTGCATTCGAAAACAATGTAGTTCGTAAGAATGTAGAAATTATGGTCGAAAGAGTCCGTAAAGAAAGTGAAATACTTACACATATGGAAAACGAAGGTAAGGTTAGCATCGTAGGCGCAATTTTTAATTTGCATACGGGAATTGTAGAATTTATCTGATCTGCTTAGTATAGTATAAGAAGAACTCCGAAAGTTATCACAGGATAGTTTCGGAGTTCTTTTTTTGATAGTGACGAACTATTCTTTTGCTTTTTTCTGAAATAGCTCGGCCAATCCATGCCCATTGCCCATTTCTTCTTTCAGGTAAGACGGAATGTGGTCATGATGATGTTTTTTTCCCTCTTTTGCCTGTTTTTTTTTCTTCGGTCCTGATTCTCGGGTAAGTCTCATACAATAAAAAATTAAGTGAGAAATAAGATCGTTTTACTATATATGACAAATATGGGCGAAAAATGTTCGGCCGAATTCTTTAAATATCGGCTTGGTAAAGATTTTACCGGATTATAATTTTGGAGCCAAGGCTTCCGTTATCCGTATGGATTTTTAATAAATATATGCCCGGCATCACGTGATCCAGGTGAATATCAGATTGTTGTACTGCTTTTTCGAATTTGCGCGACAGTACTTCCCGTCCGGATAAATCAACCAGTTGTAAACGATTGAAAAAGGCAATGGTATTGATTCGGAAACGGCCGTTATTAGGGTTGGGAACAATACTGATTGAGATATCCTGATCACTTTGAACCGAACCAGATGAGAGTGCGATCGACTCCATAATACCATCATAGGCATTCAGTTTACCCCAGCCGTAATAATTATCTTGTGTAAGCGCCCGGGTGGCTGCCGGATTGAATGAAGACTGACTGATGATTGTTTTAATCTGTGTCGGGGTAAGCAACGGATTCGCCTCTAACCAAAGAGCTATTGTCCCTGCTACCACAGGACATGCCATGGATGTTCCCTGATCCATTCCCCAATAGTACGTGCGGTTTTTGAAATTTCTCGTTGCAACACTCGAATTATTCTGACTTCCGTAGTTGGAGTTGAAACTATTAAATCCGGATACTACACCTAATCCGGGTGCAGAGATATCGGGTTTGATACGCCCGTCTGCTGTGGGTCCGACACTTGAAAAAGAGGCTATTTTATAAAGAGCCGGAGTTGGATTATAGACATATTTTTGATTATTCAGGTTATACCAGAATTTTTTTGTGGTATAAGCTCCGACGCTAATAATTTCATTTCCGACTCCTCCTATTTCTCCCACGGTATAATCTGTAGCTCCGGCAGTAAATCCGGTTTTATTATAATTGCGGAATATGCCGTTTGTAGCCCACATATTCATGGTGCCGGCATTATTGCCCGTTACTCTTACTGCAATTAACTCGGGCGATTTAAATGTTTTACCGGCTTCAATATATAATAATGTATTATAGTTGTTGTTACCGTTGTAAAGTTGATTGATAAATTGAATCGTATAATTATTATTAGGGGTGTTTAGAATTATTTGCTCGTTAGACCCATTGACCGGATAGGAGCCGGTTTGCTTAATAATCGTATTCGTTACGGTATTATAAATCATAACTTGTACGCTGAATACCGTGTTATTACGTCCCCATATATCAGCAATCATGGCATTCTTTGCCGGGGATGCCGGAACTAAGAAAGTTGATACCGATTCATTTGATGTACCTGTAAATTGTTTTTGTATATGAATGGAGTCTGATCCGCTGTTGCCTGCTGCTCCTACCAGAATGACACCCGGGCCGGCCATGTTATCAAGCATCTGGTCTGCGATACTGGTTCCGTCATGCGGGCCGATATCAGATCCTAAGCTTAAGTTTACCACACAGGGTTTGGATGCACCCTTGGCTTTTTCGATAATATATTGTACACCATTGACAATGTTTGTAGTGGTCATATCCGTAGCTACTAAAATAATATCGCTGGCGGGAGCTATCCCGCTATATTCCGTAGAATAGCCGCTTCCGGCTGCAATACCGCTGGTATGCGTTCCGTGTGTCGCATTTTTATTATCCGTTTGTGCCGCAATAATCGATGTCATACTCGTGTATTCTGCGCCAGACATATATCCGGCCGGCGGCGTTCCTGCTTTTGCTACTTGATTCCATACTTTTTGAATACGGAATGTTGTGCCGGTCTGATCATAATAATTCGGATGGGTAAAATCAAAGCCGGTATCTACAACACCTACAATAACACCGTTGCCTTTGTAGGGCTTGCTTAAGGGTGCTAATCCGGAATGTGCAGCTATGACATTAGAACATCTTCTGACCGAGTCGAGTGTAAGGTGAGCTAATTGCGCAACTTCAATTCCTTTTACAATTTCAGATTCAGCAATTTGATCTATCTGGTTAACCGGAATAAGGCAGGTGGCAAGATTCGCAATTTTGGTTTCTATTATTACACCTGCGTCTTGTAATTCTGCCATGTAATCATTATCCGTTAGCCTGATAAAGGATTTCAGATAAGTAACCCCATTTTTATCAACAAACAGGTTGTTCAAGTCGGGATTGCTTACTTCGTTTATACCTTTTTGTTTTTGGAGTGTACCGGCGGCTTGTAGGGTATTATTTCGTTGTTGTATGATTAATTGTGTATAGGAACTTATCTTATTTTCGACTTTTTTCCGGGTATTACCGTAGCCGGATTGCACACAAAGTACCAGCATCAGGCCGGTGGTTATAAAAGTAAATTTTTTCATTGTGAGTTATAATTTAGGTTTTTTCAGAAGCAGGTATTGGTAATCTCAGAGCGGATTTACGGTCATCGTGTTCTCAAAGTATATTATTCCCGGTTGAGAGAAAAAATATTCAAGGAGTTTCAGGGGGATACAGACTGTACGGAAGTCTGCGGCGGGGGGAGTGAGTTGAATACCCTTTGCCTCCAGTTGCGTTGCCTGAAAAGAAGCATCGGTTTTTATGAATCCGCATAACGCATATTCTCCGTTTCCTGTTTGTTGCAAATGATAGCGTTGAATCAATTCCGCAAAAGGCGGATTCTGATCCTCTTTTAATTGCTTCGGAGTTAACAGGGCGTATTGACTAAGAAATATTTTTGTCGTTCCGGAAACGGGAAATACCGGTTGGATAATTTTTTGTTCACTTCTGCGTATCATAGTATCGGGAATATTTTTTTTAGAACTGATACAACTGCATATTCCGAGAAAGATGAGCAACCAAAACAATATTGATTTAGATTTCTCAAACATTTGTTCAATTTTTATGATGGATAAAATATTTAATAATGCTACAACACTGTAAATCAAGGGAGGGTTTACTGAAAAGTCCTTTTTCTAAAAAAAAATACTTTTCAGCAAACCCTCATTCTGTGGATGCATATATATATTAAAAATCCGCTTTTCGCTCTGTCTGGATTCGTTTTCCCGTTACCGGATGGGTAAATTCAATAGACTCGGCATGTAAAAACAGGCGTTTATCTTTTCTGCCATATAGTTCATCTCCAATGATCGGTGCATTTAATCCTGCCGGATGGGCGGCATGTACGCGCAGTTGGTGAGTCCTTCCGGTTTGCGGATAAAATGCGATACGCGTTTTATCCGCCGATCGTTCAAGAACCTTATAAGTTGTAATCGCTGTTTTACCATATTCTTCGCTTACGATTTGTCTGGGCCGGTCAAGCGGGTTAAGGCATAGCGGTAAATTGATAGTGCCTTCCGGTTCGGCAACCGGGGCGTCGAGGATTGCGATGTATCGTTTCTTGACGGTATGCTCTTTAAACTGGGCTTGTAAATGTTTATGTACCTCTTTGGTTTTTGCGATGATCAACAAACCCGAGGTAGCCATATCCAGTCGGTGAACAATTATCGGCCCGGTTGCGTCGGGATATTGTTTTACCAGCAAGTCATAAACCGATACCTGATTGCATTTGCCCGGCACAGAGAGCATCCCTTCCGGTTTATGTATCACCAAAAGCCACTCATCTTCGAACAGGATATCTAATTGGGCGGTTGAAGATTTTTCATTTAAAAGCGGATTATCTTCAACGCTCAGCCCTTGAAGCATGTGATTCAGGATCGGTTCGCATTTACCTTTGCAGGCGGGGTAATATTGGCCATGATGTCTGATTTCTGTTTTCGGAGAGTTTCCCCACCAGAATTCGGCCATCGCAATCGGCTTTAACTGATTTAAATATGCATATTGTAACAGCTTCGGACCGGCACATTCTCCGGCACCGGCAGGAGGCGTTTTTTGAGCGGTCTGTTCAAAGATAGAACATAACCCGCGTGTTTCGCCGTATCCGTTTAATAAGCGGAACTGATCAAAAAGCTGTTGCTGAAGCGTGGCTGACCGGTTTTTCCGTTCTTTTTTTAATTGGGAAATTTCTGTTTCGAAAGTTGAGATATCGGTTTGTATACCGGCTATCTGTTGCTGCCAATAGCGTTCTTGCCGTTTTAATTCGGCTTTCTGATACTGGCTTTCTTTTACCATCTGAGCTAATTCCTCTTCATCCGGATTACTTTGGCGGCGTGCTTCGCGAATCTCCCGGGATTGCTTTAGCCGGGTTTTCATATCGGACAAGACTTGTTTTGCCCGGGCTGATTCTTCTGAAAGAAGTTTTTTTAGATTTACGTATTCCTGGCTTTTCTCTATTTCGCCGATTTTTCGGTTAATGGCTGAGATGTTTTCTTCCTCTATTCTGAAAAATCCATCCGGTTGCAGTAAGTCGAATACCGGAGGCACAAAGAACGGATGATTGTTTTGGTGAGCCAGATTCCCGGAAAAAGCAGCCAGGTAGCCGATTTCGCCTGTTTGCGACTGAACAATCAAGACTCCGAACATTTTTCCGTTCATGAGTTCTTTATGCCATTGTGTCTGGGTATGAAGATAAGCCTGTACCTTTTCTGCCGCGCGTATGCAGAGTGGATGAGGTGTATAATGAAACGGATAAGTGAAGCGAGCCGGTAAAATATGGGCTGAAACAGGTTCCGAAAATAAATGTAACATAGAAAATCAAAATAGATAATAGAATGCAAACAACAGGTTTGACCTGATTGCGGGGTATAAAATTATCCTATTTTCTTCAATGCCTCCATATTTCGGACGTGATATTTTCGCCGGCATGTCTGTTCGGGGAGTCAACGCAAATAAACCGATGGTTTTTTCGGAAAGAAAAACCTAATCAGCCCTTATCTGTTATTTCTAAAAAAAGGGATATGGAAAAGTCTTTATTCTCAAATAATTTAGGTGTAGGATCTTTCCTGATGCTGAAAATATCGATATGGTCTGTTTCGATTCTTACAAGTATTACAGGATTAGCTATTTCTCCCAGTTTGCCGGAGATACAGCAAAAATTCCCGCATGTCGGAAAAACGGAGATAGACATGCTTATTTCTTTACCTAATTTACTTTTGATACCTTTTGTTATTATTGCCGGCAAATTGGCCCAAAGCAATAGTAAGACTCTTTTGATACGTATAGGAACATTATTTTTTCTGGGAGCAGCGATCGCTTATCAGTTTGCAAACAGTATAAGCACACTTCTGATCATCAGTATTCTGTTGGGATTAGGGGCCGGCTTCG
Organism: Bacteroidales bacterium; assembly: GCA_036649595.1. Classification (GTDB taxonomy): domain Bacteria; phylum Bacteroidota; class Bacteroidia; order Bacteroidales; family JAUNSR01; genus JAUNSR01. The sequence continues at coordinate 2,007 of JAVWBH010000097.1, read as the reverse complement.
TTGTCCCATTGGCAGCCCAATTGCCAAGTGTGGTATTCCGGGGTGCAGAGCGGCAGAAACAGATGGGTATTTGTTCCGGAATATCCAATGCGGCACAAGTACTCTGTACTTTTCTGGCGGGTTGGCTGGCTACAATCAACTGGCATGCCCCTTTTTGGGTATACTCACTCGCAATCATTCCGCTTTTGTTATCGCCGTTTTTGCAGATTGAAAAATATGAACGGCAGCAACCTTCTTCTGCATCTTCTGTGACAGCCGCAGATCCATCTCCGGTTATTTCCGGACTTGGAAAGTCGGGCATAAATATCCGGCAATTGATTCAACTCATGATATTGTATTTTATTGTTATGTTTTTCAATTTGCAGATTCCGATCAGTTTGCCTTTTTTGTTATCTCATCATCACATTGATACTACAATTAGTGGAAGCCTGATCAGCATATTCTTTTTGGTACAAGCCGGAAGTGCCTTTCTAATCAATAACATCATTCGTTGTTTTGGAAAAAAAACAATGGTTTTTGCCTTATTTGTAATTTCGGTATGTCTGTTTCTGTTTCCTTTTGTAAAATCGGTAGAATGGTATTATCTGCTGGCTGCTTTTGCCGGGATTACAGGGGGAACCATCGAACCTCTGATCTGGAATAAAACATCTCAGGTTTCAACTCCCGAAAAGAGTACAGTGGCTTTCGGTTGGATTATGAGTGCTTGTTATCTATGCATCTGGGCAACTCCGTATATTCTGAACTTGTTATCAGATATTTTCCATAATGACCTTAGCACTTTTCCTTTTTTTGTATCCGGCGGCATATCTATCCTATTTACCGTGGTCTTGCTGTTTAGTCAGAACCAGACTGTTTTCGGAATGAAAAGAGAAGTCGAGTTAATGAAAAAGAGTTAACCCTCCGGTTTTTTATCTTCTTTTTAGGTCGAAAATTATGATTAAGTTTGTCGACCTAAAAATATTTTCAATGAAGCATCCCATAATCAATGAGTATTATAAGATTCTCTCACCTGAGTTTCCAGAATTTCTGATCCCTTATTTGCAATTGCCTTTATTGCGTCGCTTAGATGGAATCGGGCTGTTGTGTGGAACGGATTGGACAGCCCTTTATCAGAATAAATTTTTTTATTCGCGCCTTGATCATAGTGTTGGGGTCGCCTTAATAATCTGGCATTTTACAAAAGACCGTGCCCAAACGCTTGCGGGGTTGCTGCATGATATTTCTACTCCGGTATTTAGTCATGTAATGGATTTCCGCAATAATGATGCATTGACGCAGGAGTCAACCGAAGAGGGTAATGCAACTATGATTTGTAAGGATGAAGCATTGAAGGCTCTCTTGAAAAAAGATGGCATTTCGGTAGAGTCGGTAATTGATTATCACCAGTATCCGGTAGCCGACAATAAGTTGCCCCGGCTGTCGGCAGATCGGTTGGAGTATATGTTTACAACCGGAATGATAATGAAAGGTATCTGGAATTTGGAAGAGATTGAGACTACCTATCGGGATCTGAAACTGATGACAAATGAATCCGGAGAAACCGAGATTGGTTTTACGACTCAGTCCCTGGCGATAGATTATTGCCGGAAATGCTGTGAAACGGGGCTTATCATGGTCGAAAATGAGAATATACTTACCTTGTCGCGTTTAGCCCGTTTATCGGAGATGGCAATTCAAAAGAATATGCTTGAAGAGGCTGACTTTTATCGCTTAAGTGAAAAAGCCGTAATCACCCTTTTTTCGGAAATCGAGGATCGGGAGTTCCGACAGTATTTTCAGACGTTTTGCAAGATGCAGGAAATTATACGGGCAGACTCCGTTATAGAAGATAGTTATTGTGTTTGTTTAGCTGTAAAACGGCGTTATATCGATCCTCTGTGGGAAGGTAAAAGGATTTCTGTTATATCGGCTGATGTTAAACAGATGATTCATTCTTTTTTATCCTTCCGCGATTCTGCGTATGCAGGGGTAAGATTATTGAAATAAATATAGTTTTTTATTTAATCT
>JAVWBH010000096.1:0-9622 GCA_036649595.1 Bacteroidales bacterium | reverse complement strand
TGTCGGGAATTGAGAAAATTGCTATTCAAGAATTGACAGAGAATAAGGCTTCTGCAGAAAAAGCACCTTTTGCGACGAATGGATTTGGTTTTGGAGAGTTATGTAATCAGATCTCTTGTAATCGGAATTATGATTTGAACGGTGCGCCCGGCAGTGTGTTTTATTCAAACAAATCTTATATGTATAATGGCAAAAGCGTAGATTATATTAAACGGAACCGCTTTACGCATCCGGCGTTAACGCCTGCCATTTATTGGAAAAATCATATTGAGTACGAACCGGTAAAAGAAATCATACTGGCCGGTAATACTTTGTCCTGGAAAGAGATGGATCCGGGAGTGCGGTATGCGGTATATGCCATTCCTATGGATAAAATAAACAGTCCGGGTGTGACAGGATCTTCTCTTTACTTACATCGGATAGTATATGCGAATCAATGCATACTGCCCGAGTCGGTGATCAATGGGAAATATACTTTTGCGGTAGCTGTTGTAGACCGTTTTGGTAATGAGTTTCCTGCGGGAATATTGAATACGGAAGTTGAAAAGATGGGTGATCCGGTAATTGATTATCCACAAAACAATCAAAAAATCGTATGCCCGGCACTTTTGAAATGGAAAACTGTTCCGGGGACAGATTATTATATTGTTCAACTCTCCGAATCGGCAGATTTCGCAACTATATTTTGTCAGCGCGAAACAACTGTTAATTCGATCTCTACCGTAAATTTCTTCCCTTTAGAAGAGGACAAAACCTATTATTTAAGGGTAAAAAGCCGGGGTATCGGAAACAGGGACGGGATTTCGGCCGTTACTTCTTTTGCGTCAACCCTGTTTAAGGTTTATGAGCCTCTTAATAATGCAATAGAAACTTCATTGACACCTCTTTTCCGCTGGATGGATATGGGTGCCGGAATAAAGTATCGCATAGAGATATCTACGAATGGGGTCTTACAGCCAGGTACAAATAATTTCGATCCGGCAACCCTTGTATTTCAGCAGGAAACTATGGAAAATAGTCTGACTATTCCGGCAGATATTCTATTCTCAGGTACCTCATATTATGCCCGTATCATAACAAATGTAGGGGAAGAAGAATCCGGTTCGGCTATTATCCGGTTTACAACTAAAATAGATGTTCCTGAAATTCCGGTAATTCTTAGTCCTGTTCATTTAAGTACAATTACCTCATCTAATGTAGAAATCACCTGGGAGCCGGATAAAGCGGCATCCGGATTCAGGATAGAAATGAATAAAAGCATTTCATTCCCGGCCCGTACTTCTAAAATAAAGGAAACCGCCCAAGGTGTTTATATGCATACTTTTGAAAATATCGATAATGGATTATGGTATTTACGTATGCGGGCAAATTATGGAAATACAAATACCGACTGGACGGAACCACGGTCATTTACCGTAAACAATATTCCGGACGGATTGGAGTACGCCGGGCATAAACAACTGGTATATATTGAATACAATAAAGCAGGATCTGATATTTTATATCTAAAAGAAAAAACAGATGAGCATATATTGTTGCAGATTGTATCGGTTACCGGAAAAGTCGTTTTTGCCGAGTCGGGCACTATTTCTGCCGGAGGCAACTCGTATCGGCTTGATTTGAGTTTTTTAAGCAGGGGAATCTATCTGATTAAAATTCAGATAAATGATCAGGTTCAGGTCTTGAAATATATTCGATAATTATTTCCTTATAATCTTATATGTCTTACTAAAAATTTAATTATTATGAAAAAAGTTTTACTTGGAATGGCTGCTATGGCCTTTTGCTTAAATGGTTATGGCCAGACAATGGATCCTGCTGTTTACGAGCCGGTAGAGGGATATGCATTAGTAAACTTGTGGAACAGAAGTGCGAAAACAATGGATTTGCCGGAACAACTCACAAGTGCATGGGGTACCAGTCGCGGAATGGCTTATTTAAATGGTAAAATATACCTTTGTAATCGTTCTGCCACTGCAGGTGCTAATCACGAATTGTTGGTTTTCAATGCACATAATGGTGAATTTATGAAAAAGACAACCCTTTCGGGTGAAGTCGGAACTGCTTCTTTAGGAGCAAATGACATTGTTATAGATGATGCCGGGCACATGCTGATTTGCCCGATTGCTGTTAATACGGAAGGGTTTAATTTGAAAGTATGGAGGGTAAATCCGGAAACGGGTGAACAAATTGCAAAAGTACTTGACTTTACAGATGCTACGGGAGTAATGACACCTAAATGGCGTATTGATTGTATTGATGTTTATGGTGATATTACCAAAGACGGTATCATTATGGCGGCAGTTGCAGAAAAGAATTTCGTTGTAAAATGGAATTTTGTGAATGGGGTAGCCCAAGCTCCTGTGATAATTGAAATCCAAAAATATCCGATAATTAATAAAACACCGGTAGAAAATAATGGTACGGCACCTCGTGTAACGATTATTGACGACAATTTATTTTATCTGGATGGTTTTACCGGTTATGCAACTGTGTATGATGCAGATGGCGTTCTGATTGAAGAGTTGGATCAGGAAACAAGCCATTTGGTCGCTCCCGGTAATAATGGAGTTGATGAGTTTGAATTGAATGGAAAGAGATTTGTTGTGTATGCAATGTCTAATACGGATAAATCTCCTGCAATGGGATGGAATATTGCTGAACTTGGAGAAGGGGGTTCTTTTAATGGTATGAAATTCTATTTCCAGTTTCCGGAACAAGGTTTAGGATCGAATTCTAATCCGGGACGAACTGCCGTACCAAGAATTGAAGTGAAGAATAATGTGGCTCATATTTATATCTATGGTCCGGCAAATGGTTTGGCTGCTTATAAATTCGGAACTATTGAAGCCGGAATAGATGCTGCGATGGCAGACAAATACAGCGTAACTGTACAGGACGGATTGATTACCGCAACCGGAGCTTCTGCTTTGGAAGTATATTCTATCGACGGAAAACTAATTACTTCGGCTGATGCAGACAATGTTGCGGCACCGGAATCAAAAGGGCTATATATTGTAAAAGTTAAAATGACTGACGGTATGAAAGCTCAGAAGATTGTAATTGAATAATTGTTTGGCAAATAAGGCAGAAGGATGATTTATGTCATCCTTCTGCTGTTTTCAGACTTTCTCAAATTAATCGACACTTATCTGACTACCATGAAGAAATACTACTTGTCTATTATTTGTTGCTTTCTCTGTATCCGGTTAGTCTGTTTAGCCGGAAATATCAATATTCAGGGAAAAGAATACCGGACGGATACTTTATCACACTATAAAGTGGGGCCGGGCACCGTTTACACCGCACTAACTCTTACGGGACCGAAAAAACTGCAGGTCTTTTTTTTAGAAGTAGATGCCACTAATCCTTATATTTCGTTTAATTCCTTAATGGGTAAAGATTCAACATTGACATGTGAGCGAATCTCCTCTGCAGCCGCCCGTCATTCGAAAGAGGGCAATATTTATTTTGCCGGGACAAATGCGGATTTTTTTGTAACATCCGGAAATGTGGGTTGGACTATTAACGGATCTGTTTGTAACGGAGAGATCGGACGGCTTCCTCATGCATCAAACCCGATGATCGGATTCGATTTGCTAAATAAAGGCTTTCTGGGCAGAATGGCTTTTTCAGGAATGGTAAAACAAGGCGAAAAATCATACTCAATTAATGCCGTTAATGAATCTCGCGGAAATAATCAGATGATTCTGTATAATTCGTATAATGGTAAATATACACATACAAACTCTATCGGTACGGAGGTTTTGCTTGAATTAGATGCCAATGAAAGCTGGAATGTAAACAGGGCTATAAAGGTTAAAGTTTTATCTGTCAATAAGAATAGGGGTAATGCTCGCTTAGAACCCGGACAAGCTGTCTTATCGGGACATGGAACGGCTCAGGTTTTTTTAGATCATATTAATCCGGGAGATAATCTGGAACTTTCTCTTAATTATACACTTGCAAATGAAAATAATCCGTTCGGGATATCAGGAGCTGTCGGGGGCGACCGGGCTATTCTGGAAAACGGAGCAGTTTTAGATAATGATTGGGCAGATAGTCATCCGCGAACAGCGGTCGGATATTCTGCCGATAGAAAAAAAGTATTTTTCTTAGTTGTAGACGGGCGATCAGACATCTCGGCAGGGGTGTCAACAAAACAACTGGCGGATATTATAAAGAGTGCGGGAGCGCATTTTGCGATTAACTTGGACGGAGGCGGTTCGAGCGGAATGTATATAAAAGAGTTTGGTATGATGAATAATTGCAGCGACGGATATGAACGATCTGTAGCGAATGGTTTGTTTATTGTATCAACGGCTCCTGCCGATAATGAGATTTCTGAAATCATTTCGGAAATACCGACCTATGAATTACCTTATTATGGGGTAATCAGACCTACTATAATGGGATATAATAAATATGGCGTATTATTGAATAAAGATATAAAAGGCTTTAAGTTATCATGTGATCCGGAGCTGGGGTATATAAATGAAGCAGGAGATTTTGTTTCAACCGGGAAGGATGAGGGTCATTTAATTGTATCATACGGTTCGGTATCTTGTAAGATCAGAATCAAGCCGATATCGGATGTGAAGTTTTCTATACGATTAGACTCTGTATTAATCGACAACAGAACTCATTATCCGATAGAGATCACTTCTCTGATTAATGGGAATGAAGCTTCCATACTTCCTTCTGCTTTGAATTGGACGATAGATAATCCTTTGATCTGTAAAATAGAAAACGGTATATTATCCGGATTGACCAATGGCCGGACAATTGTTCGGGGAAAATTAAACGATATTACCGATACCTTGATTGTTAATGTAGAAATACCGGAAAGTGGAAAAGTATTTACAGATAATTTCTCAGATCTTTCGGGCTGGAATTACACTGTTTCAACTAATCTTAAAGATTTTAAGATGATTTCGGAGATGCCGCATAGTGCTGTGTTAAGTTATACCTATACATCCGGACGCGCACCCAATATTCGTTTAAGCAAGCTGTTGAGTTTCTACGGATTACCGGATTCAGTGAGGTTTGTTGCAGATGCCGGAAATGTAGTGCTTTCGAAGGTGGTCTTAGCGATAAAGAATCATGACCAGACAGTTTCGAAACAATATATAAAAGATGACTTCGTGCCAGGGTCGGATATTGAGTTTAAATTATCAATAGATGATCTTGCCGATAATCCCCAAGACATAAACATCTATCCTCTGACATTGGATTATATCAGCTTTTATTTGTCGTCTGCCGGGAATATTCCAAATAAAAAATATAGTATTCGTTTAAAAGAGCTATCCTCGGTTTATAAGAATATTGAATTGGGAATGTTCTCTCCGCAAATTATGTCTAAAATACATGTTTATCCGAATCCGGTATTGAACGGAGAGGTACAGATCGCTTTTGAAGATACCATAGACGAGCATGTTTCTTTCTCTCTTTATTCTTTATCAGGAACGTTAGTGCGTTGTGTGACAAAAGAACCAAACAGTAGTACTACGCGTATCTCATTAAAGGGAGTAGAGGCAGGCACTTATCTGCTGTCTATACAATATGGCTCATTAAAAGAATCGGTAAAATTAATAATCCGATAATATCCCCTTTAAATATTCTTCTTATCGACCTTAAAAAATATTCAAATGAGAAAATATATTACAGGTGTTTTTTTCCTTGTTCTTTCTTCTCACTTATTCTCTCAGGGAGTTTTGTCTATTATGGGGAAAGATTATGTCGCAGATACGTTAAGTTACCGCCAAATTGCTCCCGGGGTGCTTTATTCTCATATTTATATGCCTGATTTTCCATTAAATGCCTTCATAATGAAAGTGGATTTGAATAATCCGTATATCTCAGTGGAGACATTTCAAGCCGGGGATAAGGTGGGAAAAACGGAGAGACTTACAGATGGGTATACACGTTTGTCTTATCCCGGACACCAATGTGTAGGGGGTGTAAATGGTAATTTCTGGATTGTTCCGGTACAAGGGTATCCGGCCCCGCTGTTAGGGATGCCCCATAGCGGAAGTATGCGGAAAGGTGAAATTGTTTCAGATCCCAATGGATGGAACCGGGGATGGGTTAATGATCCGGAAGGCTTACTGGAAGAGATCGGATTCGCAGTCATCGATAAAGCGCGGAAATTATGGGTAGATGATATGATTTTTGACGGGAAAGTGAGTATAGGCCCGGATAATGAGTATTCTGTTGATAATGTAAATCGTTTGAGAACGCAGGATAAACTTGTTGTATTTAACTCATATGTGGGTTTTACCAGTCGTCCGAGTGAACTTCCCGGGACAGAGGTGGTTGTGAGGCCGGTTTCCGGAGCCGAATGGGCTACAAGCCAAAATATAGATTGTGAAGTAGTCCGGATAAAAAACGGGTATGGGGGTGAGCCTTTTTCCCAGGGCGAATATGTATTGTCGGGAGCCGGAAAAGCAGCCGAATTCCTCGGCCAGCTTTCCATTGGAGAGCAGGTTTGTATTCATATGGGATTGTGTACACGAAAAGATAAGTTACCCTTATCTGCCAGTGAGATGTTGACAGGGAATGCGCTTGTCATGAAAAATGGGCGGCTAACTATCCGGAATTATAATGAGTCGTATAATTCGCAGAATTATCCGCGTACCGGCATAGGTTGTTCTGCAGATGGGAAAACTTTATTGATGATTGTTATTGACCGCCGAATAGGGGCGGGCGCTTCTACCGAGACGATGTGTGAGATTTTAAGAAATGCGGGTGCCACATCTGTGGCCTCTCTGGATGGAGGCGGTTCTGCTCAGATGATGATTGAAAAAGAGATTGTAAATTATCCGGGCGACGGCAATGAACGGGCTGTGGCAAATGGCTGGATGTTGTTTAATTCCGCGCCCGTGGATAATCAGATAGCCTCAATCTCTTTTGACGATTATTCGCTTTTATTGCCCCGGAATGCTGCGTATAAGCCGGTTATACTGGGATATAATAAATACGGCGTATTGATTGATAAAAACTTCCAGTCTTTTCTGTTGACTTGCGATACCGGCATAGGAGAGATAAAAGACCATCAAACGTTCATTGCAAATGGAGCGGACGGAAATGGAGTTTTAACAGCTTCTTATCAGGGTTATAAAATATCAAAGAAAGTGCAACTCGTTGATTCTAAGATTTGTTTTGCCCAAGATACGATGGTTGTTGATAATCGCTTGTTCAATCGGTTACATTTTCAGCAAGCTATCCTGTAGATCCCGCTTCTTTGGATTATACGTTAGAAAATCCGGATGTCTGCAAAATTGAAAACGGGCAGATAACCGGGATAACGAATGGTATTACCCGGCTAATAGGAAAATTAGGCCCGGAAAAGGATACCGTAATCATAAAGGTTCAGATACCTGAAAAGGCAGAACTGAATATGGCGGTAGCCCCGTTAGGGTGGAGTATATCGGGTTCATCGAATTTGAAAAACCCAAAAGTTGCGCAGGCTTCGGACGGTTTATCTTTCTGTTTTGATTATTCAAGCGGCAGATCCTCTTCGGTTAAATGGACCTTAAAAGACGCCCTCTACGGCCTTCCGGATTCCATTCGTTTCGTGTTTAAGAATGGGAAGGTTGCTTTTTCAAAATTGGTGGTAGCATTCAAGAAAAGGAATAGTGCTAATGATATGATTATGACGTATGAATATCCCGAGATACAGCAAGAATACCGGATTAATATTCCTGTGGACACATTTATTTCGGAAAAAGAAGGGTTGTTACCTTATCCGTTATCTCTTTCTTATATGACCGCTTATCTCAATCAGGCTCAAATGGAATCTGCCAGAAATTATAAGATTTTAATGAAAGAGTTTTCATTGGTTTATAAAAATCTGGTGGTAGGCATGAATAGCCTGTCTGAAATCAATAAGATGTTGATTTATCCTAATCCGGCTATCCAGCAGAAAATATATATTGAATTACCGGATGATTTGCAGGTAACGGGTTTACAAGCAAGCTTGTTTACTTTGGACGGAAGATTACTTCAGTCGTCCACTGTTTTCAGAAATAACCTTTTGGCCTTTGAATATGACTTAAAAGGGATATATGCAGGCACTTATCTTTTGAAAGTAAGGACGAATGAAAAGTCTTATTCGGTGAAGATCGTTGTGAGGTAATCATTTTCGAGCATAAGTAATTTTTGTAAAAAAGAGAATTTATAAATCTAATAAAATGAGAAAGAAAAGATATTTATTATTGTATTTCATCGGAATAGTAACTCTGACGAAAGCTCAAAATATTCAGATAATATCTGATACAGAGATTAAACAGACGGTTGTAAACTCTGCATATTATCCCGTTTTTAAAGAAGACGGGTCAGCATTGTTGTTTTCGACGCTAAATTACCAGGGACTTTACTTGTATAGTCTTCTTACAGAATCGGCATCTGCCATATCCGAAGAACCGGGTAGCGGCTATGAGCCGGTATTTGAGAACGGCAATATTTTGTTTAAACAGGATATGCGGGTACAAGGAAGACGATATAAATCATTGAATCAGTATAATGCGTCTAACCGGTCAGTTATACCGCTTACCCCTCCTTTGAGGTATCAGAAAGATCTACAGTCGGTCAGGAGGAAAGCTTCGGTTTCAAGAACCAAAGGCAACTCTGTTTTTGTGACGACCGAAGATTTAAAATTAGTCGTATATAATAACGGGCTCAGAAAAGAACTTGCTCCCATAAAAGAAGAAACCGGATATATCTGGCCGGTCCTTTCGCCGGATAAGACGAAAATCCTATTTACGGCTGCGACGAAAGGTACATTCGTTTGTGACCTGAATGGAGTGATTATATCCTCACTCGGCGATATTGAAGCGTCTTGTTGGTATAATAATGAGTATGTGGTGGGTATGAAAACAACAGATAATGGAGATCACCTCTTAACATCCTCTTTGTGGATGCTTTCATTGGATGGTAAAACAAATCGCCAATTAACAGAAAATTCGGTCAAGGCGATGTATCCTTCAGTTGCGGTTGAAAAAGGAGTTATCGCCTATAATACTTTTGAAGGTGCAATTCGTATCATGAAAGTAACGATTCGGTAAGTATTGTTTAAATCTGATTATTATGAAAAAAATATATTCTTTTTTACTTCTAGGTATGGCGATGGGTATGCCATCCGGCAGTATGGCACAGGAGCTTTCTGGAGTTTCGATTTATATTAACCCGGGACATGGCGGATTTGACAGTGATGACCGCAATGTTGCGATTTATCCTTTTGATAAAGGGGATCCGAAGGGATTTTGGGAAAGTCAGAGTAACCTGGATAAAGGATTTCATTTGCGGGATTTATTGCAAGAGAGAGGTGCTAAAGTGTTTATGAGCAGAACCCAGAACCGAACAGAAGATGACCTTTCTCTTTCTAAGATTGTTGCGATGGCAAATGCTTCTGATGCTGATTTTATGCTGTCAATACATAGTAATGCCGGTGTAACATCGAATATGGTGCTTCAACTTTATGCCGGAAAAGATCCGGATGATGCGCATATTTATCCGACACCTACACCTTATTCGGAAGAAGGCCGGGCTATTTGTACGGTAATGGCTCAGTATCTTTATTCAAATGAGGCAAATGTATGGGGTAACAGATATTCTGTGAGAG
>JAVWBH010000095.1:0-9628 GCA_036649595.1 Bacteroidales bacterium | reverse complement strand
GCCAGGGCTTCTGGCACCTGTTCTTCGAGAATATCATTCAACGGCATCGGTTGTGAGTACTTATTAATCGTATTGAATTTTATATTATCCTTATGAAAATAATTGACACCCCCATAAAAAGTTCCGACCCACATTCCATTCTTATTATCGCAGAATATTGAGCGTACCGAATTATGACTAAGTGATGATTCGCGATCATTTTCATTAATATAATTATCGATTGTCCGGGTAAAAGGATTTAATATACTCAGACCGTTAAATGTGCCTATCCATACTAATCCTGTATTGTCGATAGCTAACGCCCTTATTTTATTGCCTAAAATAGATTCCCGGGAATTGGCTCTATGTTTAAAATGGGCCGATACCTGATATTCATGATCCAACAGATAAAGGCCGTCACTCGCGGTACCAACCCACAAGCTGGCATCCTTTCCTATTTTTACATCATGCACACCCCTTGATTTGCCATCAATCAAAATAGGGACCAGTTCTCTGGATTTTTTATTAAAACTAAAAAGACCTTTCGGCGAGCAGATTAATAATTGATTTCCTTTATCGACTATTTCTTCAATAAAGGATACGGTATTTTGAAAAGTCCTGTCTGAGACCTTACCAAAGCTGTCTGTATCATCATCATATAAATAAACAGCCCCACCTTTTGTACTGATCCATATTTGCTTCTGTTTGTCTACTACTATTCCAGAAACAAAGTTACGGTCGCCAATCTCCTGCAGATCATAATTTTTAAAGCCGCCTAAATCATAATCATAATAACTGGCTCCGTTTTCCCCTCCTATCCAAATACGATTTTTCCAGTCAACACACAGATTTTGATGATAGGATGAAAATATCGATTTTTCATCCGACAGATCAGGTTTGAATACGGAGAATTTATATCCGTCATACCGGTTCAAACCATTTTGCGTAGCCATCCATATATATCCGAGAGAATCCTGAACAATATCGAGTACCGTGCTTTGTGACAACCCCTGATCCAAGGATATATTTGAAAAAAGGAAACGTTCGCTGACATTTACAGAATAGCCCGGCAAACATAGTTTAACCGACAACAAGAGAAAAAATAAGATCTTATTTTTCATAGAGATAAAAGATAGATTTATACGGGGATTCACCTGCACAACACAGGCGTATCAATCACGAAATCTGTTATAATTTATATTTCAAGGTAAAATTGATTCTTATCGATTTTGCAATATGCAATTGAATTCAAAAAAATTTCAGGACCGTCACAAAAGAATTCTAATATTCGTTTTCCTGATCCGAAGGCTACCGTACCTTCTTTTATATATTTCGAGTATTTTAATAGCAGAATAGCTTTAAGGCAGAATATGCAAAAGCGGAAGTTCAAAGTCAGGCATCCCTGATGACACTGCCACCTCCATGGCGAAGATATAATTATTTTTGTAAAATAATATTAATACAGCAGACTATATTGCTCCAACACACCACAATTCAACCTAATTACTTTCTTTTTTATCCTATTTACCATTCATTTATTAACATGCTATAATAAATTAAAGAATAGTGATATTCTTTTTTACAGTCGGTCATTAAGTTTGCATTGATCGATAATTCTATAATTACGCAATATGAAAATAAAATTTAAGCTGCCCGTCCTTTTTTTATTAGGTACATTATTTTATACCGGTTCGTCCCATACATATGCATCTGAAGATTCCTTATGGTGCGAACGTGCTATAAAAGTTGTTGAAGGACATGCTTTGAATATGTTGGAAGAAGTACTTACAACACAGAAATTACCTCGCTCAGAAGAACGAGGATTGCAGCCGGCCAGTGATTGGACAAGTGGGTTCTATCCGGGTGTTTTATGGTATTTATATAGCTACACGGGATGTGATTTCTGGAAAAAAAATGCAGAAACAGTTACAGCCTATCTGGAAAAGGAACAATATAATGAAGATGATCACGATATCGGTTTCCGAATCTATTGCAGCTATGGAAAAGGATATGAATTTACGGCAAACGAAGCCTATAAAAAAGTAATCATCCAGTCTGCAAAGTCTTTGGCCACCCGCTATAACCCGAAGGTACAGGCTATTCAATCATGGCATGCAAATGCAGATAAAGATTGGATGTTTCCTGTAATCATTGATAATATGATGAATCTGGAATTACTTTATAAAGCCAGCGATTTTACCAGTGACCGATATTTTTCAGACATTGCATTAAAACATGCGATCACAACGCAAAAAAATCATTTTAGGAAAGACTTCTCTTGCCCTCATGTCGTAGACTATAATCCGGCAACCGGAAAAATGCGCCGGGCAGACTATAATAACGGCTATAATGATCCGCAGAAATCGGCATGGAGCCGTGGACAAGCATGGGGATTATATGGTTATACTTATATGTACAGAGTTACAAAATCCAAAGAGTTTCTTGATTTTGCCGAAAATATAGCAGCTTTCATTCTTAATCATCCCAACATGCCTGAAGATTTGATCCCATACTGGGATTTTAATTCGCCTAAGATTCCGAGCAAACGAGATGCTTCTGCCGCGGCTATCAACGCCGCCGCATTATTAGAATTAAGCACCTATCCTACAAGTTCAGCTAAATATTATTTTGAGACAGCAGAAAAAATTCTGCAAACACTCGCCTCAGAAAAATATCTCGCTACCGTTGGTACAAATGGACATTTTGCGATCAAACACGCGACAGGGAATTTTTTAGCGGGAAGTGAATTAGACAATACGCTGATCTATGCTGACTATTATTTTATTGAGGCACTTATACGATATCAAAAGATTAGAAAAAACCAATCGCTTTTTTAAAATGAATACATCCCGTAAGAAGCTTATTTGTTTAATAAGTTATCAAATATGTTCAGTCGGTGCTGTTATAAGTGGAAATCCCGATACAAAGATTATTCCCGAAAGAGGCGCATCCGGCAGAACTGACAATCCGAATATTATCGTTCTGCTGACGGATGATCAAGGATATGGCGATGCCGGATGCTACAAAAACACCCATCTGACCACCCCTAATCTCGACCAGATGGCAAAAGAAGGAATTCGCTTCACTCAGTTTTATGCCGGGGCGTCTTCTTCAACACCCTCTCGTGCCGCCCTTCTGACTGGACGCTACGCAGAACGGCTCAAATTGTCGGCCGTTGTCGATGATACCTCTTTACATGGTATTCCTGCTGACGAATACACTGTTGCCGACTTTTTGAAACAAAATAATTATGCAACGGCGATATTCGGGAAGTGGCATTTGGGATGGCAAGCTCAGTTTATGCCGAATCAGCATGGATTCACCACTTTTTTCGGAATACCTTATTCTGCAGACATGTGGCTGTTTCACCCCTCACCGGCGCACTCTTACAGAGCTCTTCCGGTATATGAAAACGAACAGGTAACAGAGTATAATCCGAACGTAAACAATATGACAACCCGGCTGACCGAGCGTGCCGTTGAGTTTGTTGAAAAACATCGGAACGAACCCTTCTTCATGTATGTTGCATACACACAACCACATGTACCATTAGGTGTTTCTTCTAAATTCAGAGGTCGCTCCGGACAAGGATTATATGCCGATGTGATCATGGAATTAGATTGGTCTGTCGGAGAAATACTCAAAACATTAGACAAGACTGGACTGAGTGAAAATACCTTGGTAATATTTACCTCCGATAATGGCCCCTGGCTAACATATGGCAATCATGCCGGTTCGAACGGAGGATTAAGAGAAGGAAAAGGAACTACGTTCGAAGGAGGCCAGCGGGTGCCGTGTATTGCCCGTATGCCGGGATCAATCCCCGCCGGGACAGTTTCCAACCAATGGATATCGGCATTAGACATAATGCCTACGATCTTAAAGGTTACAAATACGATACCTCTAAAAATGAATCCGCTGGATGGCGAAAATGTTTGGGATGCTTTTGAAGGAAAGGATATTCCCCATCGCCCGTTCTTCTATGTAAACAATACCAGAGTAGAAGCTATACGTGATGGCAAATGGAAGCTAATCGTTCCTCATAAATACAGAATCGTCACAGAAGCGGGCAAAGACGGAAAGCCCGGAAAGCAGGAAAATAAAGGAGGGGATATCGGCCTGTCTTTATTTAATGTAGAAAAAGATCTGAAAGAAACACAGGATGTGTCTTCTCTTTATCCCGACATCGTAATGAACCTGTCACTTAAAATAGATTCTCTTCAAAGAATTATAGACAATATTTAATTATTCAAACAAATATATCCATGAAAAAAAACAGAATTGCATTTCTGATATTTATCATCAGCATATTAAGCCCTGGCGCTGCATTCGCAAAAAAGCAACCGTCCGAATGGTTTTTAAATTCGCCGGATGGAAAAATTACTTTCACTATCGCACAAAATGAGCAAAACGAGTTAACCTATACGGTTAAATATGGCGAAAAAACAGCTATCGAATCTTCCCGGCTAGGAGTCATCATGGATGGGGGAAACTTAAGCAAAGACCTCTTGTTTGTGTCTGCCACTAACCCTTCTAAAATAAATGAAGCCTACGAATTAAAAGTCGGTAAGCAACTAAAAAGAATCAACCATTGCAAAGAGCGTCAATTAATATTCAAAGGGCAAAAAGGAAGGTTGCTTACGATACAAATGCGTGCTTATAACGATGGTATTGCCTTCCGTTATGGGTTTCCAGAAAATAGTGCGAATTCGCATATGATCAATGAAGAGCTAACAGAATTTGCCATTCCTGCTCAAGGGAAAGCCTGGCTATGTCCTTATACATTAACAGACCGCCTGCGGGCATGTTATGAAGAATATGCGGCATATGGCATTCCGATTCGCTCAGAAGGAGAAGAAAAAAACGGCTGGGCATTTCCTTTATTAATTGAAACATCAAACGGATTATGGATGCTGGTTTCTGAAGCATCCAATGACGGATCCTATCCGGCTACCCATGTCGATAATTCGGGCCGTAACAAAGCATACAAAATCAGATTCCCTGAATTTAAAGAGGCTGTTTATCCGGATGCACCTTCAGAGCCAATCTCCGTATTACCCTGGATAACCCCATGGCGCACAGTCGCGATCGGATCTGACTTAAATACAATCTTCAATACTCAGATAATTACACATCTTAATCCGCCTTCAACTATCAAGGATCAGTCCTGGATCAAACCCGGGCGGTCATCTTGGAGTTGGTGGTCAGAGGGCCGTGTAAGAAGCTGTAACAGGCAATTAAAATATGCCGATCTGAGTGCAGATCTGAATTGGGAATATATGCTGGTGGATGCCGGATGGCCTAAGATGAAAGACGGCGGAAATATAGAAGATGTCATTAAACATGCAACCTCACAGGATGTCGGAGTATGGGTATGGTATTCCTCTTTTGCCGGAGAAGAATCTCATGAAAACCGCGAACGGCGCCTGATGACCGATCCGAAACTTCGTAAAGAAGAGATGCGCCGCATCCGGGCACTCGGTGTTAAAGGTATTAAAGTAGATTTCTTTGATACGGACAAACAACAGGCAATGAAGCTTTATCTGGATATATTGAACGACGCCGCAGAAAACCAATTGATGGTAAACTTTCACGGATCTACTCTTCCCCGCGGTTGGGAAAGAACCTATCCGAACCTCATGACGATGGAGGCTGTTAAAGGGGCTGAAGGAATGGGCCAGCAGGCCCGTTGCGACAATGCTCCGCGTCATCATACAGCTCTGGTATTTATGCGTAATATTGTTGGATCTATGGACTATACACCTTGTATTTTTTCAATTAAAAACCCGAATGCTCCGAAACCAGGAATCCCCCGTACCTCCTATGCTCATCAGCTGGCCTTATCGGTTGTCTTCGAATCAGGATTGCAATGCTTTGCTGACAATGAGCGTTTTTATACTGGCATGCCACAACAGGTCAAGGATTTCCTGACACAAGTTCCGTCCGTTTGGGAGGAGAGTATCCTTGTTGACGGCTACCCGGGTGAATATGCCATAATTATGCGCCGCAATGCAGACAAATGGTATATAGGAGCTATAAACGGTTCTGACAAACCCCGCACCCTTTCGTTCAAACTACCTGCTGCATGCAAAGGCAGCAAAAAAATGAATCTGATTGTCGACGGAGAAAATATAACTTCTTTTGGGTATAAGACAATCAATACAAATAATAATATAACTGTCGAACTTCCAAGCCATGGTGGATTTGCAGGAACTCTTGAATAAGAGTCATTTTTGATTATCGGTAGAACAAAGAAGTGTGATGTAGGCCAGGGCTTATAGCGTAGCAGATGGCTATAAGCCCTTATTAATCAGAATCAGAAAATCCATGATACTATCTTATTAACTAATTCTTTTAAACCAATATTTATTATCATGAGAAACAATGCATTAAAACGTATCACTACTATTTTTTGCGCTTTGACAGGAATGACCCTCTGTTCTGTAAATGCAAAGACTTACTATGTCGATAAAGGGTCTGCCGCTACCTCCGGAGATTGTTTATGGACAATCACAATCAACGATCCGGAACAAGAACATATTCCATTGAATGAAAAAGCATTCAACGAATGGTTTAACTCCGTAAAGTTCACGGCCGGAGATATCATCAAAATAGCCGGGGGACATTATACTTATAAACAGATCACCGAAAAAGACAACGAAGAGCCCATCAATGATATTCCAAACGGAGTAACGTTAGCCGGCAGTTACGACGGAACCGGTAGTGAATTACGTAGTACAACTGAAGGAGCTAAAGCATGGGATTTCACCCACCCTACCATATTAGACGGTAATCATCAAAAAACAGTATTATCAACAAAATCCAATGCAGAAGCTGAAACTCCTTATACCTATATTGACGGAGTTGTAGTTTGCAATGGTAAAAACAATGGCATTACCGGTTCGAATGTTGATGGTTCGGCCGGAATATTTATTCAAGGAAAGGTAGAAGTCCGGAACTGTATTATTCGTAATTGCCACTCTAAAGCCAACGGAGCTGGTGTTTATATGATGAGCGGACGACTTATCAACTCTCAAATAACAGGAAACACACAGACAGACAATGTAAAAGGCGGAGGCGGTATCTATATCGATTGCCGTACAAATAACTTACCGAGCCTTATCGAAGACTGTGTGATCGAATCCAATACCGCAACAGCCGGAGCGGGAATTGTCTTAACCGGTAACAGAAGCATTGGTATTGTAAACCGCTGTATCATCCGGAACAACAATATCCCTGTTTCACAAATTGCAGACGGTAGCGCTATTAAAGTCACGACTGCAGAGCACATTATTAATAATTGTCTGATTTACAACAACAGCGCGTCCGAAGATGCTTCGACAACCCGTTTCTCCGCGATTTACATGGAACACGGAAATCTACTGAATACAACAGTTTGTAATAACATCGGCGCAATTTTCCTTTCTAAAAATGTAGTCGCATGCCAGAATAATGTTTGCTGGAATAACACAAATACGGCAGGTGAAAACATCATACAAATTAATACGGTACTTACTGATAAGAAAATTACGCATAATGCCTCTTGTGATGATTCCGGTATTTTTACCGCGGAAAACAATCATATCCTTATCGACAATAAAATTAATGAAGGTGTCGGAAATGTAAACTTCATCAAGCCTACTTCTTTTACCGGATATGCAGCTCCCGAAAATCCGTTGTTCGCCCAGTTAATGGAAGAGATGAATCATGCAGACTGGAATTTGAACAACAACTCGGTTTTACTTGATAAAGGAGATGATACGGCTATACCAAACCAGCCGGAAGCAAATTTCACGAAAGACTTGCTTTCAAATCCCCGTATAAAGAATTCCGGCATCGACATCGGCGCCATTGAGTTTCAGGGTGTCGGCACGATGCTGGAAAAACAATTTGTTGACGCTGTTCTTGTTTCCTATCAGAACGGAAGGATCTTATTTTCTGAAAACATAAATGGCTACGTAACCATTAACAGCCTGAACGGAGTTCTTATTGCTCAAAAAGAAGCACGAGAAGGTATGTTGGAAGTAGATCTGAAACCCGGATATTATTTAATCAACTGGAATAAAAATGCCCGAATAATCGTTGTCAGATAAGTTGCTTTTTTCGATTTTGCAAAAAGACTTTTAAAGATGCTGTTTCAAAAATAATGAAGGCCGGCCGGCCTTCATTATTTTTTTGTCTAAGAATAAATCAGCCATCTCCAGGAATCGGACACCCGGGATTATCTCCCATCCAACAAGACTTTACAACAGATACCCCGCTAACAAAAAAAACAGGAAAATCGCCCATTCTGTATCATTTGTATTTTAAAACCGGATGATTTCATTATCTTTGCATGGTTTTTCAACAGGAAACCGATTTGCAAAATGAATAAACGCATATAGATGCGGTCTATTCAACTTGTTCAAAGCTGCAACTCATAAGGGGCTGCTTTTTTTGTAACATCATCATATCATATATAAATCCATGCAAAAGGAAAGACCTGTTTCTTTAATTCTCGATAACGGGACTGTTTTCTACGGAAAAAGTTTTGGTTACGAGCAGCCAACCAATGGCGAAGTGGTGTTTAGCACCGCGATGGTTGGTTATCCGGAGAGTTTGACTGACCCTTCTTATTCAGGACAAATTCTCGTTGTTACATTCCCTCTTGTCGGAAATTACGGCGTTCCTGCCGCTGATTTCGGAACCGACGGCCTCTCCTCTTTCTACGAATCCGAAAAAATTCACGCACGTGCCATTATTGTTTCTGACTATTCTTTCGAGCATAGCCATTGGAATGCCGATAAAAGCCTCAGCGAATGGCTGCAGGACGAAAAGGTAGCCGGTATTTATGGTATCGACACGCGCGAGCTTACCAAAGTGCTTCGCGAATCGGGTGCGATGAAAGGAAAAATCGTATTTGAGAACGAAGATGAGATCGAATTTGAAGATCCAAACCTGGTTAATCAGGTCGCTGTAGTGAGCTGCAAGGATGTAATCAAATACGGTAACGGAAAGAAAAAAGTGGTATTGGTAGACTGTGGTGTAAAACACAACATCATTCGTTGTCTGCTAAAACGGGATGTTGAAATTACACGTGTTCCGTGGGATTATGACTTCAACACACTGGAATTCGACGGTCTTTTCATCTCGAATGGTCCGGGCGACCCGAATTTGTGTGATATCACCGTAAAAAATATTCAGAAAGCAATGGAAACCGGCAAGCCGATCTTTGGTATTTGCATGGGTAACCAGCTTCTATCCCGTGCAGCAGGAGCCTCGGTTTATAAACTGAAATATGGCCACCGCTCACACAATCAGCCAGTACGTATGGCCGGCACAAACCGCTGTTTCATCACTTCTCAGAACCACGGTTATGCAGTAGATAACGCAACCCTTCCTGCCGATTGGGAACCGTTGTTCATCAATATGAATGATGACACCAATGAGGGTATCCGCCACAAATCAAAACCATTCTTCTCTGCTCAGTTCCATCCGGAAGCTGCTTCCGGCCCTACTGATACAGATTTCTTATTCGATGAATTTGTGAACCTTCTTTAATAAGCGACAAGTTATGATGAACGATAAAATTAAGAAAGTGCTGATCCTGGGCTCGGGTGCCCTGAAAATCGGCGAGGCCGGTGAGTTCGACTATTCCGGCTCTCAAGCA
>JAVWBH010000094.1:0-9727 GCA_036649595.1 Bacteroidales bacterium | reverse complement strand
TCCAACGTTGCGCGTATTTGACATTTCCGGGAATGATATCCGTAACGTGGGCAGCTTCCCGTTATTGCTGAATATGTTGAATATCCAGGATAACCCGAATATCTATATCACGGTGCCGGAACTAATCCTTTATCGTATGATTACAGGGTCCTTCTTGCTTCTTTTTGACGAAGACCAACATGTTGAAGGGATTTAAATAAATCTTTTTAAGGGTATAGGATATAATTCTTGTGCAAGCTGATCGAATTCTCTTTGTGTGGATCTATCGTTCATATACCCTTAATCAAATAATAGCATTATCAATGAAATTAGTACATAATATATTAAAATCACTCTCTTATACTGCGCTGGGGCTCTCTCTGCTGCTTGGTTTGGAGTCATGTGAAGAGGTTGAAAAAGTAGGGAGTGTTAAATTCTCTCTGTCGAAAGAGCAATGTCATTTTTTATCAGAAGGTGGGAGTGAATCCATTGTTGTTACATCGGATGAGGAGTGGACGGTAGAGTCGAACGTTGAATGGTGTTTGGTAACGCCGGGTAACGGAAACGGTTCTGTTGATTGTGAATTGCGTGTAGATACAAGTTATTTGTATAAAAGCCGTGAGGCGGTACTGACATTCCACTCCGGATCTCAATCTCGTCAGGTCTTAGTAAATCAGCTGGGATTTGAGAAAGTAATCGAGCCGCAGGAAAAAGAATTAAACGTGCCTGATTATTCAGAATACGGCAAAGCTTTTGTTGAAGTTCTGATTGTATCGAATGTTGAGTTCGACGTAGAGCTTCCTGCCGATGCATCGTGGTTGTCTTATGAGATTGAAGATGCTCATGTTTCTTCGATTCCGCGTCCGCGTAAGGTGCGTTTTGAATATGGTATCAATACCAGAGCAGCCGAGCGTATCGCAGATGTTATTATCAAACCTGCTTTGGATAAAGACCAGGTAGCGGTACCGGCAACGGTAACCATCACGCAGGCGGCGGCTCCGTTAATTGTTCCGGGGCGTACCGGAGACTCTCTTTCGGTGGTTATGATGGCACGTATGATGCGTGTAAACAACGATCCGTCATCATCCGGTAAAGCGATGGTAAACTGGGATAATGTTGTATTAAAAGAATTCCCGGCCGAAAATGGTGCTGAGGGTGAAACCGAATTACGTGTTGTAGGTTTATCGCTTTCTATTTTCGATACATACGAATCGATTCCGTACTTGGTACAGAATCTGACGAAATTAGAATCTCTTTCTATTATCGGAAATGCAAACGGATATATTCGTAGTATTGAATGGACTCCGGAAATCTGTACGCTGACAAACCTGAAATATATGACGATTAGCGGGTATGGTCTGGTTACAATCCCGGATGAGTTGAGAAATATGAAATCACTGATTGGTATTGACCTGAGCGCGAATTATTTTGATGAAATTCCGGTTCATGTGTTGCGCGATCTTCCAAATCTGAAACATGTGGTCTTTACCGGATGTCGCAGAGACGGAATCCGTGACCTTTCTTTGAATAAAGATGAGCATATCGGATTGAGCGGTTCTCTTCCTCGTGGTCTTTTCGAGTTGGAACAGTTGGAATCGTTGCATTTGTCTTACAACTATTTTGAAGGATCGATTCCGGATATGCCTGTAGGCTCTATGCCGAATCTGAAAAGCTTGAAGTTAAATCTGAACTTCCTGACAGGCGAAGCTCCTAAATGGATTTTAGAGCACCCGAACCTGGGTTGTTGGGAAGCTCCTACATTTATCTTTACTCAGGAAAATGGGAAAGACTCAAACGGAAAACGTGTCGGTTTGACAAATGAACCGAAACGTTTCCCTGATTGTCCATTGAAGTGATTCGGTAAATCTGAATTATGTTTCGATTGGTTTGCGGAGAACCTGTTTTCTGCAAACCAATTATACGGAGATAATAAAAATAAATCTGATGATCTGTTCGGATTGTCGATCATGACGGGAGATTGTTCTCCTTGAATTTATTTTAAAATGAAAAAAAACAGTCTATTTAATATTATTTGCCGACTATTTTTTTGCTGCACGCTATTGTTTACGGCAGCATGTGAAGACGACAATGATGTGCTTAAAATGGGAGCCAATGAAGGTGAAATGTCATTCTCTTTTATTCGTATAAACGGGTATGGTATTACAGAGTTGAATGAGCTTTCGTCGATTAAAATTACATTGGAAAAAGATGGTATCCGTAAAGTGTTGCCAAGTTTGCAGTTGAATGGATCTGCGGATTCGATCAGCTCGGAAGGAATTTTCCTTACTGAAGGTACTTATCGGGTAATCGAATACCGTGCTTTTGATTCAAAGGCATATCCTATTTTGGAATGTATCCCGGAAAAAGACAATGAGTTTACGGTAACCCGAAGCACTAAATCAGATTTCGTGATGCCGGTTGTGGTAAACCATAAGGTAGATAGAAACAATATTCTAAATACACTAACGGCAATCTGCCTGGATGCATTCGGTGAAGATAAATCTTTGTGGCCTAAAACATGGAATAAAGATACGGATCTGGAAGAATGGGAAAATCTGGAGTTTGAATACCAGGAAGACGGAAGTATTGCTTATATCGTTGGTATCACGCTGGATAAGAAGTTTGCTTCGATGAAGAAACTTTCGCCGGCGATTGTAAACTTCCCGACTTTGGAAAGTTTGATTATCCGGGATAACGCGTTAACTGAATTACCGGATAATTTCGGAGAGTTAGCGATTACTTGCTTGCAGATTTCAAATACCAATTTATCGTCATTCCCGGAAAGTGCGAAAAATTTACATCTGAATACAATTTTATTGGATGGAAATAAATTCACGAAATTTCCGGAATTCCTGAAAACACAAACAGATATGCGTGTGTTGCAGATCTTGAATGAGCGTATTGCTGAGATTCCGGCAGACGACATGGTTAAAATGCCTTTGATTGACGGACTGATGTTATGCGGATTGGATATTACGTCATTACCGGATGTATTTGATGTTTTATATCGTATTTCAACGTTGAATATTTCAAATAATAAACAGCTGTCTACATTGCCGTCAACAATTAAGAGTTTGAAATATGGAAATCAGGCTTCTTATATGAGAGGCATTATTGCCGATGGTTGCGGATTTACATCTTTCCCTCAGGAATTGATCTCACCGAAGTTTCAGATGATCTCTTTGGCAAACAATAAGATCACTTCACTGAATGCGGAGGATATTGAATTTTTGCCTGGATTGCATACGCTTTATCTGAGCGGAAATAAGCTGACTTCTTTCCCTGATCTGGATATGCCGTCTTTGGGTATGCTGGTGTTGATCGATTGCGGTCTGACTCCGGCTCAGGTAAATCGTACGGGATTACCTAACCTGTACAGCACTGTAAAGGATATCAACACAGGAGAAGAGATTGTTGTTGACTTCTTGTTTTTTACACAGGAACACTTTGATTCGGTTTTGAAAGGATATGAAGTGAAAGTCGATAGATTTTTATAAAAACAAGAAAGAGGAGATTGTCTGTAAAGAGATCTCCTCTTTTTTAATTATAAACGAAAATGAGAATATTAAATTTAATTCTATATTGTTCGGCTATTGTTCTGAGCGCATGTTCGAATGAAAATATTTCTGATATTATTTGTCCTGTCGTGACTCCTGAAAATATACAGAAACAAACACACCGGGAACGTTTATTTTTATCTTCTTCTGTCAAAGAGATCCGGGAGTATAAGATAGATGCCGAGAATCCTTCTGAGAAAATGCTTTCTTGTATCATGACATTTGACCGTTCGGGAAATCTGACAGGATATGATCCGTCGGGAATCGGGGCTGATCCTTCTTTGCGTTGGTTGCCGGTATTTAGAGAGGTATATACTTATCGGTATGATGGGAAAGGACGACTGTCGGAAGTGACTGCTCAGGCCGGTATGGATATAAAGAACTATCGCCTGGAGTATGGCGACCATGATACATTTGTACCGCTGCCTTTCGAGTTAAAGCCGGTCGGAAATATATTACTCGAGGGGTTGGTTTCTGTATCCTGTGATGAAGGGAATTTTTCGTATGTTTTTGACGGGCGCGAAGCAATAAAAGTAACATCGGAGTTTGATGTTGTAGAGGAAGACTTTTATTATTTCGAATCAAAGTATCCATCGCGTAAAATATCGAAAAAACGGTATGACGGTGAAGAGGTGCGTTTGGCAGAAACGATCTATTCTTACAATCCGAAATCGGGTGTGGCAACCGCTGCGGATGAAACCGTAACGGAAGATGGCAGGGTTATGAAAATCCGTTCGGTTTTTATGCCTGCGGGATTGCCGGCCTCCGTTTATACCGACAACGGGGAAAGTCAGCAGAAACGATACACCTATAACCCCTATAACTGGCTGCTTAAGATGGAAGCTGAGGTTGACGGGATTTCGAACGGTACACTAAAATGTTTGTACGATACGGATGCTCAAAACAACTGGATAAGACGCGAGCAAACAGTAAAGGGTTTTGTAGACTGGGAGTACCCGGAAGGTGTTGAAATCACAATCCGCGAGATAGCCTATTGGTAATATCCGAATTACTCTGGTGAAGAGAACGAGAATCACTCATTTTTCACCAGAGCAGTTCCTACAAGTCGGTCATAACGTTGTCCGGGAGGACGATAATACACTTTTATCAGGTATTCATTGCCTGTTTCGTGAAAATTGCCTTCAATTAAGCGGGGACTTCCCTTTTGGCTCTGATTCGGAACAAATAGATACTGATAATTATAATGTCCTTGTTTCAGTAGCATCGCCTGCTCATAGCGTCTGCTCTCAAAATTATATATCATCTTATTCGATTCGTCAAATCGATTATAAGTAAAATCGCCGTCGAGATAGATCCCTCCCTCAATAAACGGATTCTCATTTTCAAGCGCAAAATGAACCATGAAATAATCTGCTTCGAGATCATTGTTCTCAGCCTCGCTTTGTCTGATTACATAGCGCCCGTTTTGGTCTTGATCGTAAAAATAAGGTGTATGGGCTTTTATCTTTCCCGGGGTAAGCAAGACATGATACATGGGGTCAAAATACCGTATTTTTTCGACACCGATGCCGGCATATTTATGATTTACGATCTCAAATCTCCGATAATTATTTCCGGCCTCAAAAATCAAATTTCTATTATGTTCATAAAAAGCTTCGTTGGAGCTGAAACGTGTCGGGTGAATGATGGTTACCTCGTTATCCCGTCTGTTGTTTTGACTGACAACAAGCTTTAATTCGTCGGCCGGATTTGCCGAAAACTGGTTTCTCCAGCGAAGCCGGATATTTAGTTGCTGATATTCGTCATTAAACCCCAGATCTGTCGTTGTGGTTAATTGAGCCAGAATCTCCGTTTCCCGCTCACTGACAGAAAAGCAGGCGGATGCGATAACCTTATCGGGTTGGTCATCTTTATAAAATAACACCGCGTAATTGCCTGAAATACGAAATCGCTCACTCGGGAGAGTGATCTGATAATGATAATAGGGTGTATAGGTATTAAAAGAGGGTTGCGCATCTTCAACGGCTATCTGATTGAAGCCGTTCAGAAACTCCATTTCCGAGATTCTGTCGGCACGCCAGTTGGCATCACAATGAATAATCCGATAAGAGATCCAGCTCATATCATTGTTCAGCTCGTCAAAACCGATTGTAATAAATTGATCAGAATTTAATCGGATAACCGGGTTTTCTGTGAAATTACCATTTGCAATGACCTGTAAACTCTTAATCTCCGGTGTATAGGTGGCATTTTGCCAAGGCGATTGTGCTGAGGCATAATAAAATATCCAAAATAATGTGATAAATATATGTAATCGGCGCATAATGATAATTCCTTAATAATAAACGATAAAGGTGCTTTTCTTGTTATTGTTGCGAGCGTAAACTTTTCGCAGAAAAACAGTTGGCAAAAATCTCTTCTGGGAATGCAGAGAGGCGCAAGAAAAGAGATTGTTTTATTTTCGGTAAAAGTAAGCAAATAAATTAAAGAATTATTTCCTTATTTCCTTGTACATAGTGTTTCTGAATATAAAAAAAGAAATACCTTTGCAACAGAATTTGAAATATTATATTTTAACAATACTTGTTACAACATGACAAATGTAATAAAGCTAACAAAAGGTTTGGACATTAACCTGAAGGGTAAACCGGAAGAGAAGAAGTTCGACACTGCGAAGTCTGAGTATTTCGTAATGGTTCCGGACAATTTCTATGGGTTAACACCAAAGGTTGTTGTGAAAGAGGGCGACAAAGTATTGGCGGGTACTCCGTTGATGTTTGATAAAAATCACCCGGAAGTAAAATTTGTTTCTCCTTTTAGTGGAGAAGTGACTGCGGTAGAACGTGGAGAGCGACGTAAAGTGCTTGGTATCATGATCAAAAAAGATGCTGAGAATACGTACGTCGAATTCGGAAAAAGAGATGTCGCAAAACTAACTGCAGAAGAAGTGAAAACGACTCTGCTTAACGGTGGTGCATGGCCGTTTATCAAACAACGTCCTTACGATGTGATCGCAAATCCGGATGTAGCTCCCCGTGATATTTTTGTAACGGCTTTTGATAGCGCTCCGCTTGCTCCTGATTTTGAGTATGTGGCAAAAGGCGAGCAGGCTACGATTCAGGCTGCTTTGGATGCCTTGAAAAAATTGACGAAAGGGAAGGTTTACGTAGGTATGCGTCCGGGTTCTTCCATTAAATTACAGGGTGTTGAAATCGTAACGATAGAGGGACCGCATCCGGCAGGAAATGCAGGTATTCAGGCTCATCACATCAAACCTGTAAATAAAGGAGAAACGATCTGGACGATCAGTGCTTTCGACCTAATCATTATGGGTCGTTTATTTACAAAAGGTGTTGCTGATTTTGAACGCATCATTGCTGTAACAGGTTCTGACGTTGCAAATCCGGGTTACGTAAAAGGTTTTGCCGGTACGCCGTTGAAAGATCTTCTGAATGGAAATATTATCAAAGCCGACTATATCCAGCGTTATATTTCAGGAAATGTATTGACAGGTGATAATGCAGGTGCCGAAGGTTATCTGAATTTCTATCATTCGCAGTTGACAGTTATTCCGGATGGTTCTGATAACGATGAATTCGTAGGATGGGCTTTACCTGGTTTGGCTAAATACAGTGTGAGTCATACATATCTTACCTGGTTGTTTAGTGGTAAAAAAGAGTACACGATCGATGCCCGTTTAAAAGGCGGAAAACGTGCTCTGATTGTATCAGGCGACTTTGAGAAGGTATTCCCGATGGATATTTATCCTGAATTCCTGTTTAAAGCTACCCTTGCATTCGATATTGACAAAATGGAGAGCCTGGGTATCTATGAAATTTCACCGGAAGATTTTGCTTTGTGCGAATTCGTGGATGTTTCAAAAACAGAACTTCAGAAAATATTCCGTATGGGACTTGACCGTCTGCAGAAAGAGATGAATTAATATATTTCGATTATAAACAAAAAAATCATATAAAATTGAAAGCGTTAAGGAATTACCTCAACAAGGTTAAACCGGAATTCGAACCGGGCGGAAAATACCAGAAGCTTTGGTCGGTATTCGACGGTTTTGAAAGCTTCTTGTTCGTTCCGAACACAACCGCTCCTAAGACAGGCGCACAGATTCACGATAGTGTCGACTCTAAGCGTGTCATGTCGATCGTTGTATTGGCATTGATCCCTGCTCTTTTGGTAGGTATGTATAATGTAGGATATCAGCATTACCTTGCAATCGGCGAGACGGCAAGTTTTCTGACCACCTTTATTTTTGGATTTTTGGCAGTATTGCCTAAAATCGTCGTAGCATATGGTGTCGGTTTGGGTATTGAGTTTATGGTAGCCCAATACAAACATCATGAAATCCAGGAAGGCTTCCTGGTATCAGGTATGTTGATTCCAATGATTGTTCCGGTTGATACTCCTCTATGGATGATTGCCGTGGCAACTGCATTTGCCGTAATTTTCGCAAAAGAAATTTTTGGCGGTACGGGTATGAATGTATTCAATGTAGCATTGATTACGCGTGCATTCCTTTTCTTTGCTTATCCGTCAAAAATGTCGGGCGACTCGGTATTTATCCGCACAAGCGATACGTTCGGTATCGGTGCCGGTAAAGTAGTAGAAGGTTTTTCAGGAGCTACTCCGCTTAGCTACGCTGCTGCCGGCGAGCCGATCAAGAACATTGTCGGTCAGCCTTTGTCTACCTGGGACGGTTTCTTAGGATTGATTCCCGGATCAATCGGAGAGACTTCTACTCTTGCCATTCTTATCGGTGCGGCTATATTATTGTTTACTGCTGTTGCAAGCTGGCGTATCATGCTTTCTGTTTTTGCCGGCGGTGCATTGATGGGGTGGATCGTTTATTCTGCAGGTGCATCAACACTGACTGTAGCTGACCAGCTGGTATTTGGAGGTTTTGCCTTCGCGGCGGTATTTATGGCTACAGACCCGGTAACTGGTTGTCGTACAAATACAGGAAAATACATTTACGGATTTCTGATCGGTGTGATCGCAATTATCATCCGTGTATTCAATACGGGGTATCCGGAAGGTGCGATGTTAGCCGTATTGCTGATGAATGTGTTTGCTCCACTGATTGACTACTATGTAGTGGATGCAAATGTGAAACGTCGTTTGAAAAGAGCTAACGCATAAAACACAAGATTATGAACAGAAATAGTAACGTATATACCGTAATTTATGCTGCCGTGATGGTAATCGTGGTAGCTGCTGTGTTAGCTTTTACAGCATTGTCATTACGTCCTGCTCAGGATAAGAATGTGACAATCGAGAAACAGCGTCAGCTTTTGAGCTCTATCAATATTGCTTCTACGGCACAGGATGCTGAAGTGCTTTTTGATAAATATATTCCTGAGTCATTTGTTTTGAATGCTAAGGGAGAAAAGGTAGAAGGTAAAAGTGCTTTCGATATTGAAGTGAAATCATATTACAAATTGCCGGACGCAGATCGCCTGTTGCCTGTCTTTGTTGCGAATATCGATGGCGCGAAGAAATATATTTTCCCAATGTATGGTGATGGTCTTTGGGGACCGATCTGGGGATATGTGTCTGTTGATGCAAACGGAAATACCATTTACGGTGCCGTATTTGCCCACCAGGGTGAAACTGCCGGTTTGGGTGCGGAAATTGCAAAACCTAAATTTTCAGACCAGTTTAAAGGTAAAGATTTGTTCTATGACAACACTTTTGCCTCAATCGCTGTTCTGAAAGCAGGACAGATGGTTGAGAATCAGGAGTCTGTTGATGCTATCTCAGGGGGTACGATCACTTCTGCGGCTGTACAGAGTATGTTGAAGAACTGTCTGCAGCCTTATGAATCATTCCTTAAATCACTAAAGTAAAATTGTAAGATTATGTTTTTATCAGATAAGAACAAACAGATTCTTCTGGGCCCGCTTTCAAAGAACAATCCCGTAATCGTTCAGGTATTGGGTATCTGTTCTGCTTTGGCGGTAACTGCTCAGATGGAACCCGCTTTGGTGATGTCATTGTCACTGACTGCGGTATTGGCATTTGCCAATGTGATCATTTCACTTCTGCGTAATACAATTCCTAACCGTATTCGTATTATCGTACAGTTGGTTGTTGTTGCGGCTCTTGTAATTATTGTCGACCAGATTCTGAAAGCTTTCGCTTACGAAGTAAGCAAACAGCTTTCTGTGTTCGTGGGACTGATTATTACAAACTGTATCCTAATGGGTCGTCTGGAA
>JAVWBH010000093.1:0-9738 GCA_036649595.1 Bacteroidales bacterium | reverse complement strand
CGACAGCTTTTATATGGACTAATTCAAATCCGGATGTCTGTAAAGTGGAGCATGGCGTGATTTCGGGATTAAAAAACGGGAATGCCTCGTTAACAGGTAGGTTAGAGAATATCGAATTGCTTCTGGATGTTGTCATAGAAATCGGAACAGATAAGATGAGTCAGGAAAGTTTTATGGATATGGCTTCGTTTTCAGTGAATGCCTCTTCTGCCTTTACCGATTTAAGATTTTCAAAAGAGGAGCTCCCTTTGGAGTGGGAAGGCGGTGTAAATATGCAGTTTAGTCAGAAGGCCGGTCGCTCACCTCAACTGGAGTTTCAGAAAATGATCCCGATCTATGGGATACCGGATTCTTTGATGATGGATATTGTTCTTTCTGAAGATATGGTTAATTCGGTGATTTATACTTTTTCAAATAGAAATAAACCGACATTTCTTGTGTCTGACTTTAAACTCAAAAAAGGACATAACCGGATTGTGATTCCATTTCGGAAAGAAGAATTTCTTTTTAATCAGGAAGATTTTCCGCTTCAGCTGGAGAAAATAAAATATACGTTCATTTCTGGCAATCGTCCGGATGTCTCTATTCAGATGGGACCGTTAAATGCCGTTTTCCCGAAACAAACTGCGGATGGAATATCAGCTGTTGATTCTGGCAAGGATATCTTATCTGTGGTGTTACAAAATAATGTACTATACCTAAAATGCGAAATAGAGAACAGATCGGAAATATCAGCTGTTTTTTGGAATGCGGCAGGGCAACAGATCTATCAGCGATTATTCGGGAAATGCGAATCCGGAGCACACTCTTTTCAACTGGCATCTCCGTTTACCATACCGGGTATTTATTTTGCGGAGATAAGAATAGGCAGTAATCGCTATTTTTATAAATTGATTTACTAAAATCATAATTGATTGTGAGTTAATCCGATTAATCCATTTCTGTTTTCTAAACTAATCAAAAGTTTTATTGTTATAATTCTGATAAAACTTAATTGATATGGAAAAGAAATCAGATATCGGATTGGTCGGATTAGCTGTTATGGGCGAAAACCTGGCGCTTAATATGGAACGTAACGGCTACAGGGTAACCGTGTATAATCACCGGCCGGAGCGGACAGAGCACTTCATGGAAAATGAAGGGAAAGGGAAAGATTTTTTCCCGGCGTATACAGTTCAGCAACTTGTAGAGTCACTTGAGCGTCCCCGCAAGATTTTTCTTATGATCAAGGCCGGAGAACCGGTCGACGAGATGATAGAAGCTTTGTATCCGCTGATGGATTTTGGCGATTTGATTATAGATGGAGGTAATTCATATTTTAAAGATACAGAACGGCGTTGTGAGTTCTTAAGTAATAAAGGACGCTTATTTATCGGTTGCGGGGTATCCGGTGGTGCCGAAGGGGCGCTATGGGGCCCTTCTATGATGCCCGGAGGCATGATCGAAGGATGGCCTTTGGTGAAAAATATATTCAGAACTATTGCGGCAAAAGCACCCGACGGAACTCCTTGCTGTGATTGGATAGGCCCGGGAGGTGCCGGTCATTATGTGAAGATGGTGCATAATGGCATCGAATATGGCGACATGCAGTTAATAGCCGAAACTTATTATATTCTGAAAAATCTGTTCGGGTATTCGAATGCGGATATGGCTACTATATTTTCAGAATGGAATAAAAAACAGCTCTCGAGTTATCTGATTGAAATTACATCCAAAGTCTTGGAATTTAAAGAAGGAAATGGCGTTTGTTTGTTAGATATGATATTAGATACCGCCGGGCAGAAAGGTACCGGACGATGGAGTGTAGAGAGTGCCTTGGAAGAGGGTATTCCGTTGACCGTGATTGCGGATGCGGTATTTGAACGGGGGTTGTCTGCCAAAAAAGAGCTCCGTATCGATATGGCACATACCTATCCACGCGATACAATCACCATAAAAGCCGGTAAAACGCATATTGATGCACTCGAGAAAGCGCTTTATGCCTCGAAGCTTATCTCATATACTCAGGGTTTTGACTTGATGAAGCAGGCTTCCGAAAACTACCGCTGGCATTTGGATTATGCTTCTATTGCTTCCATCTGGCGTGCCGGTTGTATTATCCGATCTGTTTTTCTGGATCGGATAAAAGATGCTTACATACGCGATCCTCAGTTGAATACATTGATGGGCGACCTGTTTTTCATGGATGCCCTTAAAGACGCTTTGCCTTCATGGAAAAAAGTTGTGGCATTAGCAATGGAGCATGAACTTTCTTTCCCGGCACATAGCTCTGCCCTGAATTATTTCTACAGTGTCACAACAGAAAATCTTCCTTCAAATATGATTCAGGCTCAACGGGATTATTTCGGCGCTCATATGTTTGAGCGAATAGATGCTCCACGAGGGCAGTTTTATCATGTAAACTGGCAGTCGGAATGAAAACTGAAGTAAAAACACCAAATCCTTTTATCATTGTAATCTTTGGAGCTTCCGGCGATCTGACTTCCAGAAAGCTGTTGCCGGCACTTTTTCGATTGTATTGCAGGGGACTAATGCCTGAGAAATTTGCAATATTGGGGGTTTCCCGTACCAATTTTTCGGATGAGTCTTTTCGCGATAAAGAACAAGTCCAGTTGGAAAGCAGCTTAACGAATTCGAATGAGAAAGCAAAAATAGGGACATTCTTCTCAAATGTATATTATCTGAAAATGAATACACTTGAGTCGGCCGCGTATGATTTGCTTGCAATCCGTTTGGAAGAACTATCTACCAGAATGGATATTGCTCCTAATTATCTTTTTTATCTGGCAACGCCACCAAGTATGTATCCGTTGATTCCTAAATATTTGGCGGAGCATGGCTTGCAAAAAGAGAAAACGGGAAAGTATTGGCGTCGTATTATTGTTGAAAAACCATATGGCCGTGATCTTCGCTCTGCTTTAGCGCTGGATAAAATTATGACTTCTGTATTTAAAGAGAGTCAGATTTACCGGATTGATCATTATCTCGGGAAAGAGACCGTACAGAATCTTTTAGTGTTCCGTTTTGCAAACGGGATCTTCGAACCTTTATGGAATAGAAACTACATCAACTATGTAGAGATAACTGCCGTAGAAAATATGGGTGTGCTTGACCGCGCGGGATATTATGATATGGCAGGCGCTTTACGTGATATGGTACAAAACCATCTGATGCAATTAGTCGGAATTGTAGCAATGGAACCGCCGGCTCAATTCAATGAGGGTATGTTTCGGGATGAAGTACATAAGGTTCTTGAATCCCTCCATCCGATGACAACGGAAAATGTTATTACGGATGTCGTGCGTGGCCAGTATACGGGTATCACAACCAGTCTTGGAAAATCAAACGGTTATAGGGAAGAGAAAAACGTATCTCCCGAATCACGGACGGAAACATTTGTGGCGATGAAGCTTTTTATTGATAACTGGCGTTGGAGCGGGGTGCCGTTTTTTATTAGGACAGGAAAAGGTATGCCGACCAAAGTATCTGAAATTGTGATTCATTTTAAATCAACCCCTTATCAGATGTTTGAGAAGCAGTGTGCCGGAACTTACTGTAATAAATTGGTGATTCGTATCTTACCGGACGAAGGAATTCTTCTTCAGTTCGGATTGAAGGTGCCCGGAAGTGCATTTGAAGTTAAGCAAGTAAGTATGGACTTCAAATATGAAGAAATGGAGCATACTGCTATCCCCGAAGCATATGAAAGGCTATTGTTGGATTGTATGCTGGGAGATCCGATGCTTTATTCGCGAACGGACTCGGTTGAAGCTTCCTGGCGTTTTATAGAGCCGATTTTGCAGGCGTGGGAGAATGATCCGGAAATTCCGCTTTATGGATATCCTTTAGGAACCTGGGGGCCTCCCGAATCGGAAGATTTGATGACTGATGGGCGTACCTGGACAAATCCGTGTAAGAATCTGACAAATTCAGAAAATTATTGTCTATTATAAATTCGAATATGCGTATTGTTATTGCTGATACTGTGACGGATACTTGTCTTGCTTTAACAGAAGCAATGGTAGGTGTTATTAAGTCTATTCATGACAGAGATATTTATTTGGCGATCTCAGGAGGTACGACACCCGCTAAATTATTCGATCTTTGGGCTCATCGCTTTGAACATGAAATAAACTGGAAACGAATACAGTTGTTTTGGGTTGATGAACGCTGTGTAGCACCGTCAGATAAAGAAAGTAACTATCGAATGACGGTTTCTCATTTATTGACCCGGCTTCCGTTTACGGAAAAACATATTCACCGAATTCATGGAGAAGCTTCTCCTGAAGATGAAATTCTGCGATATGAAGAGATTGTACGGAAATTATTGCCATGGGATAATGGCATACCTGTGTTTGATTTGATATTACTGGGCATCGGTACGGATGGACATACCGCCTCTTTATTTCCGGGAGATGAATTGCCGGATGTTTCTGAAGAGGTTATATGTGATGCAACGACCAAAGTTTGTTTTAATCCGGAGGATTTTATACAAGACAAACCTATTTATAAAGTTACCCGGAAGCCGTTAAGTCCCCAGAAGCGTATTACAATGACCTTGCCGCTTATTAATAGAGCACACAATGTTTTTTTCCTGGCTACCGGATCAGATAAAAGTCGTGTTATTTCAGACCTGTTTCATCAAACGGCAGATGCAGAAAATTATCCCGCCTATTATGTACGGCCGTTGGAT
This sequence comes from Bacteroidales bacterium, assembly GCA_036649595.1. Lineage (GTDB taxonomy): Bacteria > Bacteroidota > Bacteroidia > Bacteroidales > JAUNSR01 > JAUNSR01. The sequence goes on along the minus strand of JAVWBH010000093.1, from coordinate 5,045 downwards.
GGTAAATTAATTTGCTTTCTTGACAGGGATGCCATTTCTGAAGCTTGTATCTCTCCAAAATAGCATGTACCTTTGTTCCCTCTATTTAACCAATAACAATGAAGAGAGTACAAGATAACGATGCTTACGGGAAAGGATTATTAGCTTATTATAATGGTAATCATAATGCAAAATTTACCGTATATAGTGACATTGCAGATACAGAAAAGTGGGAGATCGCTGCGTTTTTTCGTGATTATGAAAAAATGCCTAAGGCAGAGCAGATTGCGTTAGACCTTTGCCATGGTCGCGTATTAGATATCGGCGCGGGCGCGGGGAGTCATGCGTTGTGGTTACAGCAGCGTCATCACAAGGTAACAGCGATCGATATTTCTGAAGGAGCCGTAGAGGTAATGAAAGAACGCCACGTAGAGGATGCCCGTTTACAAGATTTCTTTACGATGAAAGAAGAAAAGTTTGATACTTTGCTTCTGTTGATGAATGGAGTCGGAATTGTACAACGCATTAATCGTTTTGGGGAATTTTTTAGTAAAGCAAAAGAATTACTGAATGAAGGCGGCCGCATATTACTGGATTCTTCCAATATAATTTATCTTTTTATGGAAGAAGACGGATCTGCTTTAATTGATCTGAATAGTAACTATTATGGAGAAATGGAGTATCGGATGGATTTTGCCAATTATAAAGGCCCGTCATTCGGATGGATTTTTATTGACTTCGATACATTAGCCGAATTGGCGGCTCAGCATGGGTTTACTTGTGAGAAACGATATGAAGATGACCATTATCTTTATTTGGCAGAACTTCGTATGAAATAAATTGTTTTCTGCAGTTTTCATATCCCAGGATATCAGGGAAAGCCCGAAATAATACAGGCATTCCCCGAAAATAAAGAATATTTAAAGCGTTCCTTGTTCTGTTTTATTCAGATTAAGGAACGCTTTTTTTATAAGACTGTAAAAGAATGGAAGCAAACCTAATATAATTCTTTATAAAGTTAATTTGAAGAACTAACTATCTTATCCTGTGTTTTACTTATACAAGGAGAAAGATGACGGTATAACTGATTCTTTTTCTGATACTGAACACGAATCTGCAACTGTTTACACATGGTTAATTGCCGATTGTAAATTGAAGAGAGTGAGGTGATTGATAGATTGGCCTGATTGAGAATAAGTTGAAGTTAGATCGAAAAGCAGCAAAATAAGAGCATATCTCAAGGTAATAATAGAACTCTTTTTCATTCATGTACCCAAAAGATAACTCTTAATATTTCAGGTGCAAACAATTGTCCGATACCTTTCTGGTCGGTTTGTTTTATTATATTTTTGATTATAAATGTGTATTCCTATTTGTTAGGTTCGTGTTCTTTTTTGTTTGTCGATGAAAAATGTCCGTTGGTCGATTCTTTTTGGAAGAACCGGCTTTTTTTATGACCTTTAAATTGTAATTTTAAGATTCAATATTCTGGAACCAATTTCCAACCGAAAGGATACGGAAAGAAAAGTAAGGAGTTCATTCCGTATCCCGGGAACTTGGTAACAGGAAGAAAGACTTAAAATACCTGCTTCATGATATATAAAGAGAAATTCATTCGCCTACTTCAATTTATTGTGCGAATATTCCTGATCACTTCTTTGGGCGCTATAGCTCTTTATTTTCTAACTTCTTTTATTTTTTCCGGATTAGAATTTACCTATTTACTACTCTTGATTCCGGTTATACTCGTTGTTTTATTTGGAATGGTAGCTTTCATTTTGTCTGAGATATTGCGGTTTCAGGGAATGAATGAAAGCGAAGTAGCCTATCGTTATACCAGGAAAGAGTTATTCTCGCTTTATGGCCGAAGTTTTTCTGTCGTTGCATGCGGGCTTACACTCGCTATTTTATTCGGGTATGAACATCGTACTGATCTGGGCCCATTTCCGGAGTATTTGTTTTTTTTCCTTGATCTGATCCTTACTTTATATGCGATAGGCAGTATTGTTAAAAGTGAAAAACTGCGTGAATTAAACATGCGGCGTATTCAAAGCGAGAACGCACTCCTGAAAAGTCAGTTAAATCCCCATTTTCTATATAATACACTGAATAATATCGATGCATTAATTGCTTTTGATACAGATAAAGCATCAGAAGCAGTCTTGAAACTATCATCTTTACTGCGTTATATGACCTATCAGGGGAATCTGCGATTTGTATCTTTGCATGAAGAAATTATTCATCTCGAAGAATATGTGTCTTTACAACGGCTAAGGCTTGAAAATCCGGAGGCGATCTCCTTTGAATCTGAATTGCAAACAGAAAATATTCAGGTTGTACCGATGTTATTAATGCCTTTTGTTGAGAATATCTTTAAACATGCGACCGATAAGACCAGCGAAGGCGCAATAAAAATAAAGATACACGCTGATTCGCATCGAATGTCTTATTACTCAGCAAATGAATATAAGCCTCAGACTCTTGCGAAAAAAGAAAAAGACGGGGGTGTCGGAATGTATGTTGTTAAACGAAGACTTAAACTCCTTTATCCGGGTAGACATGAATTGATTGTAAATCAGTGTGATAGAAGATATGAGGTATACTTAAACCATTACTTTAAATAATAGAGATGAATCTAATCAAAACAATTATAGTTGAAGATGAGCCACCTGCACGGATGAAATTGGCTGCGTTTATAGAACGATGTCCGGAATTGCAGATCAGCCAGATATTTAATGACGGAGAAAGTGCTTTTGAATATCTGAAAACAAATCCGGATTGTTTAGTATTTCTGGATATCCAGATGGAACGGATGACGGGTATGCAATTATTAGAAAAATCCGTACATATTCCTAAAGTTATCATTACTTCTGCTTATGAAGAATATGCCCTTAAAGGTTTCGAATATAATGTAAGTGATTACTTATTAAAACCGTATTCTTTTGATCGTTTCCGAAAGGCGGTAGATAAGGTTGTTCGTGAGATTAAAATGGAGCAAATGGAGTCTCGTACAGAGAATGCTTACATATTAGTGAAATCCGAATATCGCCTGGAACGGGTTGAATTAGATACGATTCTTTTTGTGGAAGGAATGAAAGATTATTTACGTATTCATACAGCTTCCCGCAAAATCATGACTTTACGGAGTTTTACTTCTTTAGAAACGGAACTTCCGGAAACGCAGTTTATTCGTATTCATAAATCTTATCTGGTAGCTGTTGCACATATTACAGCGATCGAGAAAGATTGGGTATGCGTCGGAAATAACCGGATTCCGATAGGACGAAGTTATAAAGAACGTTTTCTCGAAAAGCTCCGAAAGGAAGAGATTTCCGGAATCTGATATTTTGAGTAACTTTGCGACTCAAAATATCAGAATTATGTGTAATAAAAGAGATTATAAAATACTGGTGCTTGATCTGGATGGCACATTGACGAATAAGAAAAAGGAGATTACCCCGCGAACTAAGGCTGCATTGATGCAGGCACAGGAAAAAGGGGTTCGTTTGGTTCTTGCTTCCGGACGGCCTACTTATGGTATTGTACCATTGGCCGAAGAATTAGAAATGGCTCGTTACGGCGGTTATATTCTATCTTATAATGGCGGAACCATTATTAACTGGGAAACTAAAGATGTAATTCACGCCTCTACGCTTGATATGGATATGATTGCTCCGGCTTATGAAATGGCCCGGCGTCATGGTGTAGAAATCCTGTCATACATTGGTGAGGATATTATTTCTGAAGACGCCGAAAATAAATATGTGCAATATGAATCAATGTTGACAAAAATGAAGGTGCGTAAAGTCGCTGATTTTTGTCAGGCGATAAAATCCGAAGTACCTAAATGCCTGATTGTAGGAGAGAGTGACGATTTAGTTGTTTTGGAAAAGAAAATGCAGGAGTTATATAGTGACCGAATGAATATTTATCGTTCAGAGGCATTCTATTTGGAGTTAAATCCGCCTGCTATTGACAAAGCAAATTCATTACAGCATTTATTAGATCATTTACACCTCACTCCGCAGGATATGATTGCTTGTGGTGATGGATATAATGATTTATCGATGATCTGTTTTGCAGGATTGGGTATTGCGATGGAAAATGCACAGCAGGCAGTTAAAGAGGTAGCAGACTTCATTACTCTTTCAAATGAAGAGGATGGGGTTGCTCATGTTGTAGATAAATATCTGTTATAAAAATATATGCGAAAATTAATTTGTCCGAAATGTAAGATTCCAAATCTGTTTTTGAAGAATGCATCTAATGAACGTCGGTTGATTTATGTTCTGGCAGACCTTACGATTGTACCGTCTCGTGAAAATGAAACCCTGGATGGATTTAATCTTGATGAAATTTTCTGCCTCGGATGCAGTTGGTCGGGATCTGTACGTCAATTATTGAAATTTTAATAATCCGGTGATGTACGTAGCCAATTGCTAAGGGCTTCGAAAGATCCAAATTGGTATAAATCGTTTACATTTGTAATCAGTTTTATGTCAGACGGAGCCTTTATTTCAATTTGTGCCAGAAATGATTCTGAGCCAGAAGCAATGCCATAATCAAATCTATTTAATAAATTGCGGATCCAGAACGTATATTCGGGATTCGCAATTATTTTAAATTTTTGCTTATCGGTAGATTTACGTCTAAAGCTGCCGCTTAGTTTATCTAATTGAATAGAACGGTGATCAAACAGATGATTAATCGAGTTATTAAAGATCAGATCTTCGGGCGATCCGCATGTCAATCCTCCTTTTTTTGATAACAGCCAAAGCTTATCTGAACTAAGAAGAGCTTGTTCTAAATCATGAGTAGAAAGGAGAATCGCCTTATTCTGTTTATGGGCAAGATCTCGCAGTAAATTCATGATTTCAATTCTGCTTATGATATCTAAAAAAGAAGTCGGTTCATCTAAAATTATAATGGGCGATTCTTGCGTTAATGCTTTTGCTATCATGGCTTTCTGACGCTCTCCATCTGAAAGTTCAGCGATATATTGGTCTTTTTTATCTAATATACCAGTATCAGCCAGCGCTTTGTCAATCAAAGCATAATCAAAGGAA